>JAEWSV010000147.1 GCA_023398155.1 Spirochaetota bacterium | reverse complement strand
TCCCAGGATAGGGATGACTATCTGCACTGCTTACGGTCAGCGATGTACGCGGAGGCCTCGCAGGGGAACTGCGTGTTCATCGGACGCGGCGCGATGGCCGTATTCAAAGACGTGCCCGCGACCGTTTCGGTGCGTCTCGTGGCTCCTCCCGCGATCCGCATGGAGCGCGTGAAGAGTTATTTCCGCTGTGACGACAAGCGCGCCAAACAGATCATCGAACAGAGCGATCATGATCGCGCCGGGTTCCATCGTTACTTCTTCGATTCGGATTGGACCTCTCCCGACAACTTCCATATGACGATCAACACCGGCCTCCTGCACCCGGCCACCGCAGCCGAGCTCATCAAAGAATTGCGGGACTTGGTCATCACGAGCGAGGCCGAGGCGAAGTCGCGGATCAAGATCCGGGACTTGTTGCTGGCGCAGACGGTCGTGAGCCGCATCCTCTACGAGAAGAAGATACCGGTCCATTTCTTGGAGGCGAAGGCCGACGACGGCGCCATCGTCCTTCACGGCGTAGCGAACTCCCAGGCCTCGGTGGAAGCCGCGGTGGCGGCCGCTCGGGAAACGGAGGGCGTCCGCTCGGTGGTCGGCGAGATCCAGGTGGTGCAGGAATATAGCGTGATGCCGTAAGGCGAAATCTTCCCCTCGCGCGAGACCCTCGCTATCATGGGGAGAGGAGTATCCATGAATAGCGATGACGCGCTCGCGCGGCTCCATGAGCTCGATCGGGCCCATAGGACTATAGCAAGGGTGTCCGCGGTTCTCCAGTGGGACCAGGAGACTTACCTGCCGCCTTCTGCGGTGGATGAACGCGCGGACCAACTCGGCGTATTGGAAGGTATCGCTCATGAACGCGCTTCCGATCCGGAAATAGGTCGCCTTTTAGAGCGGCTCGGCTCCGATAGCGGCAACCCACGGGGCGACGACTCTCTTCCAGAAACTGAACGAGACTTCCTTCGGGTGCTCCGCCGCGACTATGAGCGCGCGACCGCGCTCCCCGCCGATCTCGTGGTCGCTCAGGCCCGCGACGCCGGCCTTTCGCAAGCCGCGTGGGTCCGCGCGCGCTCTTCCGACGATTTCTCAGCCTTCGCGCCCCATCTCCGCACCATGATCGATCATGCGAAACGGAAGGCCCGCTGCCTCGGATTCGCCGAGCGGCCCTACGACGGGCTCCTCGACCTCTACGAACCGGGGATGGGGGAAGACGCCGTGGCTGCAGTCTTCAATCCGTTGCGCGAGCGCCTCGCTTCGCTGGTGCGGCGCATCGCGGCAAAAGGCCCGGTCGATACATCCTTCCTTGCTAAGGTATACCCTGTCGAAGCGCAAGACGAGTTCGGCCGCACGGTCATGCGGGATCTCGGCTTCGACCTCGCGCGCGGCCGCCTGGACTTGAGCGCCCATCCTTTCACGACCACGCTAGGTTGCGACGACGTGCGTATCACCACGCGGTATTCGCCGACGAACCTCGTTTCGGGTCTTTTTTCGATCATCCACGAGACCGGGCACGCCCTCTATGAGCTCGGTTTCGGAAGCGACCTTCGGCCTTCCCTCCTGGCGGAGGGAACCTCCATGGGTATCCATGAATCGCAATCCCGATTCTGGGAGAACGTCGTCTGCCGCAGCTTGCCCTTCTGGCGGGGCCGATTCCCCGCGCTTCGCGCGGCCTTCGGCGAACAGCTCGCGGGAGTCGACGCCGAGGGATTCTATCGGGCCGTCAACATCGTCCGCCCTTCCTTGATACGCGTAGATGCCGACGAAGTTACGTACAGTCTCCACGTTATCCTGCGCTTCGAATTGGAGCGCAGGATCTTCGCGGGAACGCTGGACGCTGACGGCTTGCCTGACGCATGGCGGGCCCTTATGAAGGAACTGCTCGGCGTGGAACCGGAACGGGACGCCGAGGGCGTACTCCAGGACGTCCATTGGTCGATGGGCGCCTTCGGTTATTTTCCGAGCTACGCGCTCGGTAATCTCTACGGGCTCCAATTCTGGCGCGCGCTGGAACGCGACCTCGGCGATATGGACGCAGAGATCGAGGCCGGTCGTTTCAAGGCCATCCTGGCCTGGCTGCGCGAGAAGATCCATTCGAAAGGCCGGCGGCTGGATCCCGCGGACCTGCTCGCCTCGGTGACGGGCGAGCGGCTCGATTCCGGGCCTTTTATCGATTATTTGGAGTCGAAGTACGGCGCCCTCTATTCCCTCTGAAGTTTTCGCCGCGGCGAGGGATTGGCTATATCTGGCCGGATTATTGATCGGCGCGGCTGCGGCCGCGGCAACGCATCTCTTTTCGCGTAGGCTCATCGGGCGGCGGCGCGACCGGATCGTCACGATCACGCTCGCGCTGCTTTCTCCGGCGGTGGCCGCGGTCGCCGTCTCGGTGATCTCCGCGCCCTCCCTCGACCTCTACGATCGCTCCCTCTTGATCGCCGCGGCCTGCGTCATGGCTATCTCGTTCCTCTCCGTCCGCTTTCCGCGCGCCGTCGGTTTTCCGAGCATTATCGGTATCGGCGCGATCGTTGCCTTCGTCGGATACGGCGCGCTCGCTCTTCCTCGAGCCCAAAGCGAGACGCCCGTCGGCCTGCTTGTTATGGGGGATGCCGGAACCCTCTCCGTACGCTTCGAGCCGTCCGGCGGGGAAACGAGGGAGATCGGGGGCGATCTTTTTCCGATCCGCGCGGAGGCTCTGCTGATCCGTTTCGATCGGCTCTGGCCGGTGCTGGGCGGAACGGAGCGGCTGGCTCTCACCGCTGTCCGCTTCGGTGAAGGAAGCCCTCCGGCGACCGCTAATGACCTGGTCCACGATCCCTCCATCGATCCGGGCTTCGCCGCGGGACCTTGGATTTCCGGCCTTCCCGGTATCCGTACCGAGATCCTGGTCGGCGTTTGGGAGGAGGATCGCCTATCCGCAGGCGCGCGGCTTGAGATTTATCGGAGCGAGGGGGGCCTTCGGTTCCTCCCCTGAGGTTTGTGAGTCAAGGAACCGGGATCCGCATCCGATCATATCGAGAGTATGATGGTCACTTTGTATAAAACGGATGCGGCCGGCAGGTTGCGCTTCTATACCGTCCACGATCTGCAACGTTCGTTGCTCGGAGCGTACGCCTTGACCGCACGCATGGCCATCGGAGAGTCGTCGGGTTCGGAGCGACTATTTCATTTCGATGATGAGGCGGAGGCGGAAAAGTGGCTGGAGCGGACGCTACGCGCGAAGCAGCGCTCAGGGTATCGGCCGCTTTACCGGTACGCCTCCGCGCGGGAAAACGGCGCGATATTGGGTCGCTGCCTCAACTTGCTCGCGGGTTAAGAGCCTTCGCCGTTCCTTCCGGCCTCTGGCTCCTCCGCGGGCCGCGTCGCTTCTTTTAAGAAGAAAAGTCCCTTGTCGAAGACCGAAATAGCGACGAGCACCCCCGCGGTCGATTCTATGTACGAAAAAAGGGGAAGGAAGCGCGGCGGAAGGACGAGCTTGAGGGCCACGGTCGCGAATAGCGTCATGATGGTGGCGACCGCGATTTTACCGAATAAGGTCGGCCGCGGCTCTACCCGCTTTTTAATCAACAGTACGAACAGCATACCGATCGCCTGAAAGAAGAGCCGGAATAGGATGAGCGCGCAAAGCCAAGACGGAATAAGGTCGTAGGTGAAGTACGCGACGGCTACGACGATCAATAACGCGTAATCGCTGATCGAATCGAGTAGCTTGCCCATGAGCGTGACCTGGTTCCTCACGCGCGAGATACGCCCATCGATCAGGTCGGTGATGAAGGTCGCGGCGAGCGCGGGTATGAGAATAGGCGCGACGGGGAATTTGCGAGCGGCGACAATGAGGAAAAGGATGAACGGGAGCATACTGACGCGAAACAGCGTCACCTTGTTCGCCGCGTTCACCCGGGAGAGCCGTTCGCCTGTGTTGACGTTATAGAAGTAAGATGAACCGGCTAGGAGGAACAGGCATAGGCCGCATTGGTAAAGCGTTTGGGCGGCCATATAGAGCGCGATGAATAGCGGCGAGAAGCCGAACGCGGCGGCGATCGCGACAAAGGCAATCGCTTCCAGCGCTCCATAAGCGCCGATCACGGACGCGATCGACACGGAAAGGGGCGTTCCACGAAAGGCTTTCATGCAGGCTCCCGTACCCTGAGTCGGAGCATCCTATTACTTGACATCCCACTTGTCAAACCCCATACTCGCCGTATGACTGCCGCAGACAAGGTGACCTCGATTCGACTAGTGTTAGCTCCCCTGTTTTTCATCGTTTACTTCATACCGCAGTGGTTCAATATCGAGGCCGCTTGGACCGTACCCGTGCTCCTGGCGCTATTCGTCGCCAGCGAAATAACTGACCTGATCGACGGTAAAGTCGCCCGGGCGCGCAACGAGGTGAGCGAGTTCGGTAAGCTTTTCGATCCTTTCGCCGATACCCTCGTTCGGATTACGTATTTCCTGTGCTTCGTGGTTGACGGAATACTCCCCGCGGCTCTGCTCGCGATCGTTCTTTACAGGGAATTCGGCATTCTCTTCTTGCGCACCCTAATGATGAAGCGAGGTATCGCGATGGGCGCCCGTTCCGGAGGAAAGATCAAGGCGGTTGCCTACATGATCGCCGGAGCCTTCGCGTTGCTCGCCTCTTGCTCGGACCGCATCGGTATGGACGAGGGCGTTTTTAACATTATCCGCTGGATCGCTGTCGGCTGCTTCGCCGTTTCCGTCGTTCTCTCCCTTACTTCCTTCGGCGATTACCTCGCCGTGTTCCGTAAGACGAGGAACGAGTCGGACGTGCACTAAATCTCTTTTTTTTGGGCTGTCTTCTATTGACACTTGCCCTCTGTCCGTTGTAATTTGACTCCCGTCGCCGTGAGACAAAGCGCGAACGACGACGGTTGTGGTTAGAGTTTCTAATTCAATCTGCAACAGTAATAAGTCGATGGCGATGATCGCGAAAGCGAGATAAAAATCTCCAAAATCGGCTTGACAAGAGAGCGGAGGCCGTGATAAGGTCCCGCTCGCCGCTGAAGAGCGGAGCGCATCTGGCACGGAAGTTGCTGGAGGCGACGGACAGAAACGGTGTAAGCCGTGGACGTCAACAGCGAGCTCGAGCCTGAAAGGGCGAGGGAACGCAGGATCTTTGGTAATATAGGGACGGGAAGGAAAGCAGCGGGATAAAGGCTGACGCCTTTATCTTCGCAGTTCGGGCTCTGCCCGAACTGCCAAAATGGAACGCGAAAGCGTTTCATTAGCGTACGAAAGAGAGCGGAAAGCGAGGCTTAGGCCTTGCGATTCTTCTAGATAATTCTTTCAGCCTTCGGGCTGTTAGAAATATATCATGGAGAG
>JAEWSV010000122.1 GCA_023398155.1 Spirochaetota bacterium | reverse complement strand
GACCAGGACCGCGGCGATGACGGTGGCGACCGCGACGGCCCGTATGATGATCGTCGTCTTGCGTGGCCGGTCGGGGGAGGCGGACATGGAGGTGAGCCTACGGAAGGGGCGCCCTTTTGTCAAGAAGACGGCCGCCCTCCGGTCTCGGGCAAAAAAACAGGCCGGTGCGCGAGCACCGGCCTAGCCCCTTGAGGCTGCCGGAAGTATAGCGGTTTGGGAGGGGAACTATAGGTCCGACATTGTATGTATCGGCGGCGCGTAGACCTTCTTAAGTTATTTCGGTAGTCGCCGGCGCGCTATTCTTCTTCGGAAACGGTGACGTCGATGGAAAGGGAGACGCGGTAGACGCGGCCCTTGCGGAGCGTGATCGGCTTCACGACCGAATAGTCGCCGACGCTGAAACGCACCTCGTGTTCGCCCGGTTCCGCGCTCAGGGGAGAACGTGGATCGGCGACCATCTGTCCGTCGAAGTATACGGTCGCGTTTTCGGGAGCTTCTATGGAAACGACCGGCGTCGGATCCTGGAGATCCACGGCCAAATCGATCACTTTACCCCGTTCGATCACGACGCGTCGGCTCTCGTTTCGGTAATCGTCCGACACCACCGCCAGGTGGTGCTCCCCTTCTTTGAGGATTAGCTCTTTGGGCGGAGGATCCAACACCGTGTCGTCCAGACGGACCGTAATCGGCTTGTCCTTGAGCTTCTCGGGATACCGGAAGGAAAGGCGGAGCGCGCCCTCGTCGGATAGTATGGGTTTTGCGAACAACTGGAAGCGGAGCGTCTCCATCTCTTCGGGCATTCCCTTGACCACCGGGAGAATGCGGAAGAGGATCGGAAAGGTCGAGGGGTGGACGATGGGCGTGGGGATGGTCACGTACGGAGACGCCTTGAGGCCGTGCCCTTCGCGGAGGGGAATGCGGTACGCCGATTGGAGCTTGTTCGGCATTATCTCGAAGCCGACCCTCTTGGCCGACAGGTCGGCGACGCCGGTGCCGGGAACGGCGTCCATCCCGGAGTAGAAGACGAGCGCGAGGCTGCCGCGGTATTTGAAGTACGCTTGGGGAATGCGGAGTTCCAGCTCGACGCCGCGGATGAAGCGATCGTCGCCGCCGAGGCCGATGACGGCCGAGTCTATGAAGGAGAGGGGCAAGGAAGCGCCGTCCGGAGAGGCCGCGGAAACGTCGATCCGGCCGGCCACGACCGTTCGGAAAACCTCAGCGCCGGCAGCGCCGCGGAGGATGAGGATCAGGAGCGCTGTGCAGAGCACGCGTTTCATCGTTGCATTCCCCTCGGAATCAGGGAGGCGGGATCTTTCGCCTCTCCATTGCGCCTCAATTCAAAATGGAGATGCGGCCCCGTCGATTGACCCGTCGTTCCGACTTTACCGATTATGCTACCCGATCGCACCGCCTTCCGCAAGTCCGTGAGCGTCGCGGAAAGGTGACCGTACACGCTTTTCCAGCCGCCCTCGTGCTCGATTATCACGTAGCGGCCGAGGATCGGGTCGGTTCCCACCGCGGCCACGATCCCGTTACGCGCCGCGAACACGGAGGTGCCCGCCGGAGCGGCCAAATCGATGCCCTCATGCATCTTTACGTGCCCGCTCAGCGGATTCTTGCGGATGCCGAAGGAACTGGTCACCGTACCCGCCGGGAGGGGGAACCTGAAGGCCGCGTTGAGGAAGAAAGCTCTCTCGGTCGGGGAGAATTCGGCCCCCGGTAAGAACCGGAACCGGGCCGTCCCTTCGGCGGAACGGAGCGCGACGCTCCAACCCGCCTCATCGGCGCGTGAGGCCGCCAAGAGTCGCTCCAAATCGGAGTCGGGGCGCTCGGGAATGAAGAGGCCCGGCGTGGAGGGAAGGATGAGGTCGCGGCCGGCGACGAGGAAATCGGCCGCGTCCAGCCGGTTGGCCGTCGCGATGGTCTCGTACGGTACGTTGCAGCGGGCCGCCATGGTGAATAAGCCGTCCGAGGTGTGGGCGCGATACGCGTAAGTCGCGAGGGCGGCGACCGCTTCCGCTCCCGCATCGGAGCCGGAGGCGGCGAGCCGCTTCCGCGCCTCCTCCACGTCCGCCAGATATTGGAGGAAGGTAACGTCGGTGCCGTCGAGCCGATCGATGCGGGGGGAGACGGGCGCCCCGTTCCCCTCCGCGGCCGCGGCGGCCGCCGCGAAGATAAAGAGGACGGCGGTAAAAGCGCGGCGGTACGTGTCCATCATGGGGTCCACGGTCTGTATAAGGCCAGGCAAAAAAAAAGGCAAGGGCAACCCGCGATGGAGCGGGGACCCTTGCCGAACGCGAACTTACGCGCTTGAGCGCGGAAGTTGCCGCAGCGTCCGTATCGTCGGGACGCTCAGCCCTCGACGATGGCTTCGGTCGGGCACGAGCCGGCGCACGCGCCGCAGTCGACGCACTTGGCCGGATCTATCCAGCGGGCGCCGTTCTTCTCGGAGATAGCATCGCTCGGGCATTCGCTCTCGCACGCGCCGCAATTGACGCAGGCGTCGGTAACCTTGTAGGCCATAAGATTCCTCGCTTCAGGTGGTGTTGGAGAAATCTACCATATCGCGAAATACGGCGCAAGGGTTCCCGCGGTATCGATACGTAAGAGTCCATATCGAACTCAGCGCTTGAGCGGATTC
Source organism: Spirochaetota bacterium (assembly GCA_023398155.1). GTDB lineage: Bacteria > Spirochaetota > Spirochaetia > Treponematales > Breznakiellaceae > JAEXTK01. The sequence goes on along the minus strand of JAEWSV010000122.1, from coordinate 10,440 downwards.
TCCTCCCGTCGCATCTCTCCCGTCCGGAGCAGCTCCGCGATTTTGTAGGTCCCGTACTTGCGCGCCTTGAGGAAGCCGTCCCATGCGGCTTCGGCCAGGCGCCCCTCCGCGAGGAGATCGGCGAGCCACTCCGCCGCGAAGCGCGGGTCCTTCTGGTCCATACCGGCTTGGACCTCGAGGAGCCATTCCCGGTTCCGTTCTTCCTGGGCCCCGATGACGGGCGCCATCACGATGGGAAGCCCGAGGCCCGCGTAGAACGAGAGTTCGCTCGGTTTCGTCCAGAGCACGTCCGTTTCGTGGAGGCAATCGGCGAAGGCCGAGAAGTACTCGTCGTCGCCGTTGCCGAACACGACCTTGATGCCGGCCGCGGCGCCGGGATGGGCCGCCTCCATCCGGTCCCGCGCCTCCCCAAAGGCGTCGCGGACTTCGCTCCGCACTCCCGCGACGAGGTTCATCCTGAATTCCCCCGCGGCGATGCGCGGGGCTAAGGACTCCAGGGCGGCCATGGCTATCTCCATCTGGGCTCCGGCGCCCCCCACCGCGAAGGTTACCGTCACCGGCCCCGCCGCCTTTCCACGCTCGGCCGGGCAAAGGTCGGGGTCAAGGAAGTGCTCCACCGAATGCCGGTGGAGGCTCCAGAACCGTTCGTTCGGATCAAGGCGCGCCAAGCGTTTGCCGAGATCGTACCGGAGTATGTCGAGGCTCTCGTCTCCGATGAGTTCGAGCGGCAGGGGAAAACCGGTCATGAAGATGCGGTCGTCCGGCACGCCGTACTGCCTGAGCCGCCTGAGGGCCTTGCCGCAGGGCACGAGGTAGCGGATGCGGCTCTTCTTCGGATCGCGTGCCACCCAGACCCGGTTGAGGTCGGTGTCGGTGATCACCAGGTAGACCCGACCCCAGCCGGCGGCGTCGGCGGCGAGGGCCGGCGCGTAGAAGGTCGCGACGAGGGGCAGCGGATTCCTTTTCATGAGCGCGAGCAGGGAGGTTCCGATGCCTTGGGCTATGAGCCGGTCGGCGAAAGCCACCTGGACGGTCGGCTTGGAGAGATCCCGGAACGGATAGGCCGTCGGAATGGCCTGCAGGCGATCGTAGAGCTTGAAGAGGGCTTCGCCGATGAGGGGGACGCGCTTGAGGCGCGACACCCGTTCGTAGGCCCCCCGAAGCCGGGTCCACAGCGCGCGCTCGGCCGGCTCGGTGGCGGCGTCGCTGCCGGTGACGTGCACGCCGTCCATGCCGAGCGTGCGCAGCGGCCAAGCCGCGCGCTTGTGCCCGAGCCCCATGTCCGCCGCCGCGACCCAGGCGACGGCGTCCGATTTCTTCTCGTCCATGAAGACCTCCCGCGTACCCGTCATAGTGTAGTGCGCCGGTCCCTCCCGCGCGATAGCGCGCCTTCGGCGTCGCGCCTCCGGCGTCGCGCCTCCGGCGTCGCGCCGACGATCCCGCGCGGCGATAGCGCTCCGGTGGCTGCGCGCCGGCGACGGCGCGGACCGCTATTCCGCAGACGGCTCCGTACGCGGTATACTTGAGGCCAGTCGACACGAGAGAGGAGCAAACGTGGCCGAACAGCTCATCCTGAAGAATCTCCCTTTCATCAAGATATTGCCTGCCTGGGCCCAGGAGCTTTCCTATAAGTATTGCTCCAAGACGGCCAACCTATACCTGCTTCACGGGAATATCCGCGATTTCCTGCCCCACAAGATGAACGAGGGCGAATTCATTTTCGTGCGCATCCAGGAATACGTCTCGGAAGTCCTTTTCGGTAACCGCGACATAATCGCTTTCTACGATCGATCCTCGGGCGTATCGTTCTGTACGACCGAAATGGCCAAGGATTACCGCAAGGTCATGACGGCCCGTTTCCCCGACGCGGACGAGGACGACTTCGTCTCCGCGGACCCCGAAAAGAGCTTCCGCTACCTTGAGCGCTATTTCCTCCTCAACATTCCGGAGAAGCGCCGCATCGTCCTCATCATGGACTACGCGGAGACGATCATCCCCGCGAGCGACATCGCGCGGCTTTCGGAAGAGGACCGCTACTGCCTCGTGACGCTCAACCGCTGGTCGCACGATCCCATCTTCACCAAGGGCGACGTCTCGGTGATCCTGCTCACCGAAAACCTCGCGGACGTCTCGCCCCGCATCGCGGGCTCCCCCTCCACGGTGAAGGTCTTCATTCCCATTCCCGACCAGTCCGTACGGGCGAGCTTCCTCCAATTCATGGAGCGCAAGGATAACCTGCTCTTGGACCGCGGACTCACGACCGACCGGGTCGCGGCCGTCACGAGCGGCCTCAACCTCATGAACATGAACCGCCTGGTATCCGAGAGCTTCCAAGAAGACGTCGCCCTCTCGCTGGATTATATCCGGGCGAAGAAGAAGGAGATCATAGAGAACGAGGCGGCGGGCCTCCTGGAATTCATGGAGACCGAACACGACCTCTCCTACGTCTCGGGCCACGACTTCGTAAAGAAGCGCTTCAAGAACGCAGCACGGGCCATCAAGCAGGGAAGGCTGGACGTACTCCCCATGGGCTACCTCATCGCGGGCCCCGTGGGGACGGGCAAGAGTTTCATGGTGAGCGCATTCGCGGGCGAGATCGGCATACCCATGGTCAAGTTCCGGAACTTCCGCTCCAAATGGCAGGGCGTGACCGAATCGAACCTGGAAAAGGTGCTCAACATCCTCAAGGCGATGTCTCCGGTGGCGGTCATGATCGACGAGGCGGACGCCTTCCTCGGCGACCGCGACCAGGACGGGGATTCGGGTACGAGCAACCGCGTCTTCGCCCAGATCGCGAGCTTCATGGGCAATACGGAGTACCGCGGTAAGATAATCTGGTTCCTCATCACCTGCAGGCCGGACCTCATCCCCATCGACCTCAAGCGCCAGGGCCGCGCGGAAGAACACCTCGCCCTTTTCTATCCGGAGAGCGAAGCCGAGAAGGAGGCTCTCTACGATACCTTGGTCCGCAAGCTGGACCTTTCCATCCGGAAATTCCCCATCGCCGATATCTTGAGGCGCTTCAAGCACGAATTTTCCGGGGCGGACCTGGAGGCGGTGCTCATCCGCGCCAAATTCAGGGCGGCCATGGACGATCGGTCCTTCGTCACTAAGGAGGATCTTGAGGAGGCTATGGGCGACTTCGTTCCGCCGGCCTATCCCTTCGAGATCGAGCTCCAGAACCTGGTCGCGGTGTTGGAGTGTACGTCCAAGGAAATGGTACCGCGGCGGTTCCAGAGCCTCGACCGCACCAAGCTGGTGCGCGATATCCAGGAGCTCAAATCCCTCATCGGTGAACATTGACGATTTTGGAGATATGTTATAAAAATGAGTACGTGACTGTGACCAATGATCTGGACATCGCGGCCGGCGCCTACTTCTATGCGACGACCCAACCGATCGCCCTCACCGAGGATCGATCCGGCCTCATACGCGCCGCGAACCCGGCTTTCCTGGCCCTCGGCGGTTCAAGCCGGGACGAAGTCGTCGGACGCAGCGTCTTCGAACTCGGCCTCTGGAGCGACGCGGGGCAGTGGAATTCGTTCCTGAGCTGCCTCGCCATCGAGGGGCGCCTTCGGCGGTATCCGCTGGTCGCTTCCCGGCGATACCGCGACCTCGCCATGCGCGTGAGCGCCGATCCGGTGCCCGAGGCCGAGGGAACCCTCCTGCTCAGGATCGAAGTGGAACCTTCGCCGGACGCTGAGCGGGACGAGCCCGCGCCGCTCCTCCCGACCGCGGCCGCGGATTGCTTCGCCGAGGACGCCGCCGATTCCTGCCCGGTGCGTTCGCCGCGCTCCCTCGCGCCTCATTCCGCCAATTCCTTCAGGGCCCTGAACTCGGCCTTGAGCGAAAAGGAGACCCTCCTCAGAGAAATCCACCACCGGGTCAAGAACAATCTCCAGATCATCGCGAGCCTCCTCAATCTCCAAACCGACCGCACCGACGATCCCGAGGCGATCCAGGTGCTTTCGGAAGCCGCCGACCGCGTCCAGTCCATGGCGTTAGTCCATACCATGCTGTACGGATCCCGCGACTTGACTTCAATCGACGCCGGGGAATACCTGCGCACCCTGGCCCTCCAGATCCTGCGGGGATCTTCCGCGGATATCCACGGGGTGGAACTGCGTTTTAGCTTGGAAAGCCTGCAGTTGGACACCGACCGCGCGATTCCCGTCGGGCTCATCGTCAACGAACTCGTGACCAACGCCCTCAAGTACGGCGTCGGCCTCCCGGGTACCGGCTACATCGAGGTCGGCCTCTCCCGGACGGCCGCCGGGTTCGAGATCGTCGTCGCCGACTCGGGCGCGCGGCTTCCGCGGGACTTCCGGCCCGAGGCCGCCGAGACTCTCGGCATGCAGCTCGTGCTCAACCTGACCCGCCAACTCAAGGGAAGGGTGGAATTCGCCGTTGGCGAGGACACGCGGTTTCGTATACACTTCCCCCTGTAGGCCGCACGGCCCGAGGAGCGTATCGAATGCCGAGAGAATGGACCAAGGCGACCATCGCCAAAACCGTCGATCATACCCTGCTCAAACCCATCGCGAACGCGGAACAAGTCCGTGAACTCTGCGCCGAAGCGCGGACCAACCATTTCGCCTCCGTCTGCGTGAACCCCCGCTGGGTACCGCTCGTCGCCAAGGAGCTCGCGGGCAGCGACGTGCTCGTCTGCACCGTAATCGGCTTCCCCCTCGGAGCGAACCAAACCGAGATCAAGGCCGAGGAGGCCAAGCTCGCGGTGAAGCAAGGAGCCCAAGAGGTGGACATGGTCATCGACCTGGGTTCGCTGAAGAGCGGCGATTTCAAGGCGGTGGAAGAGGATATCCGCTCGGTCGTGAAGGCGGCGGGTAAGGCGACCGTCAAGGTCATCATCGAAACCTGCTTCCTTTCGGACGACGAGAAGCGGACCGCCTGCGAACTCGCCAAGAAGGCGGGAGCCCATTTTGTGAAGACTTCCACTGGCTTCGGCTCTGGCGGAGCCACCGCGGAGGACGTCAAGCTCATGCGGAAGGCGGTGGGCGATGCCCTCAAGGTCAAGGCTTCGGGCGGCATCAGGTCCTACCATGACGCTATCGCCATGCTCGAGGCGGGCGCCGACCGGATCGGTACCTCCTCCGGCGTCGCGATCGTGGCGGAGCTTCCGGAATGAGGTCAGCCCCCTTTCCTTGACGGGGAGTAGGGGCGGGCTTATAGTTTCTATTCGTATCTTTCGTTTTTCTAAAGGAGGAACTATGAAGAGAATCGCAGCCATCATCATCGTCGCGGCCGTAGCCGCTTCCCTCGCCTTCGCGGCGGGCGGCGCCGAAGGCGGCGCGAAAGCTCCGGCTTTCCGCGTCGGCCTCGTGACCGATATCGGCGGTATCGACGACAAGTCCTTCAACCAAGGGACCTGGGAAGGCATCGTCCGCTTCGGACAGGAAGCCGGCCTCCAGAAGGATTCGGGTTATAAGTACCTGCAGTCCTCGGCCGAAGCCGACTATATCCCGAACCTGTCCACCTTCTCCGACGAGAAGCTCGACCTGATCATCGCCCCCGGATTCCTCTTCGAGAAATCGATGGGCGAGGTCGCCGGCAAGTATCCCGACAATAAGTACCTCATCATCGACTCCGTGGTGCAGAAGCCGAACGTCGCCTCCGCCGTTTTCGCCGAGCATGAGGGTTCCTTCCTCGTCGGCGTCGCGGCGGCGCTCAAGGCCAAGGCCGACGGCAAGGACACCCTCGGCTTCCTCGGCGGCATGCAGTTCCCGCTCATCGAGAAGTTCCAGGCGGGCTTCGAGCAGGGCGTGAAGGCGGTCTATCCCGAGGCGAAGATCCTCGTGGACTACGCCGGCGATTTCGCGGCTCCGGACAAGGGTCAGGCCATCGCGCAAAAGCAGTTCAACGCGGGCGCCTACATCATCTTCCACGCGGCCGGCGGCACCGGCAACGGCATGATCAAGGAAGCCAAGGAGCGCGCTTCCAAGGGCGACGCGCGCTGGGGCATCGGCGTCGACAAGGATCAGTACCAGGACGGCGTGTACGGCGACAAGTCCGCGGTCCTGACCTCCATGATGAAGCGCGTGGACGTAGCCGCCCACGACGTGGCCAAGTTGACCATGGAGGGCAAGTTCCCCGGCGGCCAGGTCCTCGTGTTCTCCATCGCGAACAAGGGCGTCGGCATCCCCGAGACGAATCCCAATCTCTCCGCCGATATCGTCAAGGTCGTGAAAGAGTACGAGGCCAAGATCGCCTCCGGCAGCCTCAAGGTAAGCGAAATCCCGATGAAGTAATCGAAGCGTCGCGATCGGCCGGCCCGCGCCGGCCGCTCACGGCGTCGAAGGCGGCCCCCGCGGGGGCCGCCTTTTTTTGCGTACATCCGCGTAGGCTTTGCCGAGCGATCCTTCGAAAACGTAACTTCCCCCGTACGCTCCATGCGGCCGAACCGGCCCTTCGTCTCGTTCCGTCGCCGTTTACGTGCTTTTGGCCGCGTCGGCTATTGTGGCACGCTTCTTGCATTCTCCTCGTTATGACGCTCATGATCGTGGACGATTCCAACCTCATCCGCACCGCCGTACGCAACGCGGTCAAGTACCTGCCGCTCGAAGTGGTCGCGGACGCCGCCGACGGCGAGGCGGCGTTGGAACGGTTCGACGCGGCCTCGCCCGATATGGTCACCCTCGATATCACCATGCCGAAAATGGACGGTCTCGCCTGCCTCGCGGAGATGAAGCGGAGGAAGCCGCGAACCGTCGTGGTGGTCATCACGGCGCTCAGGGACGAGGCGACCGGCCTCCGGGCCGTCAAGCTCGGCGCGGCCGCCATCGTACCGAAACCGTTCACCGCGGAAAAGCTGCGGGCGGAACTCCAGGAAATCCTGGCCGAAAGCGGTGGAGGAGGTTCCTGATGGACGACGCGACGCTGAAGACCTTCGTGGACGTGGTGCTCGGTTTTTTCCTGGAGACCACCGGCGAGCGGGTTTCCATGGGCGTTCCCTACGTGAAGCGGGAGCGCGCTCCGCTCTTGGAGTATACGGGGATCATCGGGATCTCCGGCGCCCGCCGCGGCGGCCTCTACTTGACGGCCCCCGCGGGCCTCCTCGCCGAACTCTCGGCCCTCGTTTCGGGCGCGGAGCCGGAAGGCGAGGAGGGCTTGGCGGACGCGGCGGGGGAGGTGGCGAACATGATCGCGGGCAACGCCCGGCGAGATTTCGGCAGCGACTTCATGATCTCCGTCCCCATAGTCGTGAAGGGCGCGCCCGACGATATTTTGCTTCGCCTCAGTCCCCCGGTCTTCATCATCCCCGTCGCGTGGCGGACCCATTACACGTACCTCGCGGTAGGCATCGAATAGCTTTCATCGGAGGAAGGTATGGATTCGCGTCTTCTCGACTACCTTTGGATCGTGACCGCGTCGGGTCTCGTGTTCTTCATGCAGCCGGGCTTCGCGATGTTGGAGTCGGGCCTCACGCGGTCCAAGAACAGCATCAACGTCTCCATAAAGAACCTCACCGACCTCGGCGTCTCCATCCTCGTCTTCTGGGCGGCGGGATTCGCCCTCATGTTCGGGCCCTCGCTCAAGGGGCTCATCGGGACGGGCGGCTTCCTGTTGCCGTTCACCGGCGACGAGGCGGTCTGGTTCGCGGTCTTCTTCCTGTTCCAGGCGATGTTCTGCTCCACATCCGCCACCATCGTCTCGGGCGCCGTTGCCGAGCGGATGCGGTATTCCGCCTACCTCGTCTGCACGGCGATCCTCTCCCTCGTGGTGTATCCGGTCTTCGGCCATTGGGCCTGGGGCGGGCTCGGCAACATGGCTTGGGACGGCGAGCCGGGTTGGCTCGCGGCCCTCGGCTTCGTGGACTTCGCGGGATCCTCCGCCGTGCATTCGGTAGGCGGTTGGACGAGCCTCGCAGCCGTCCTCATAGTCGGGAGCCGGACGGGGCGCTTCGCCGTAGACGGGTCGCCGCGGACCATTCAGGGTTCCGACATCCCGCTCTCGGTGCTCGGCGTATTCATTCTTTGGTTCGGCTGGATAGGTTTCAACGGCGGATCGACGCTCGCGATGAACGACGCGGTTCCCGGCATCATCATGCGGACCTGCCTGGCCGCGGCGGCGGGCATGGTGGCCACGCTCTTTGTCGGCTGGGCCCTCTACCGCGTCCCCGACGTGTCCTTCGTGATCAACGGGTCCCTCGCGGGCCTCGTCGCGATCACTGCCTCCTGCCACGCCGTGAACGAATGGCAATCCATCGTCATCGGGGGCGTGGGCGGCCTCGTCTGCCTCCTCGCGACGGCGCTCCTGGAGAGGCTCCGGATCGACGACGCGGTGGGGGCGGTGCCGGTGCACCTCGCCGCGGGCATCTGGGGAACCCTCGCCGTGGGCATCTTCGGGAATCCCGCGGTCCTCGGTACCGCTCCCATCCTCGGCAGCCAGCTCCTGGCCCAGGCCATCGGGGTAGCTGCCTGCGCCGCCTGGTCCTTCGGATCGGCCTACCTCCTTTTCCGCGTCGTCGACCGGATCCACCCGCTCCGGGTAACGCCCGAGGAGGAGGAGATCGGCCTCAACGTGTCCGAGCATGGGGCCAGCACCGAACTCCACGAGCTGTTCAACGTCATGGGCGAACAGTCCCGTACGGGTGACCTATCCCTCAGGTTGCCGGTGGAACCCTTCACCGAGGTGGGGCGGATCGCCGAGCACTATAACCGCGCGATGGAGGGTTTCCAGAAGAACCTCGTGGCGCGTACGGACTACGAGGCTATCCTGGACGCGGTATCCGACGGGCTCTTTCTCCTGGATCGGAATTTCCGCATCAACGGACATTATTCGGCGGCGACCGAGCGCATCTTTTCCCGCGCTTCATTGGCGGGCTGCGATCTGCGGGACCTCATCAAGCCCATGGTGACGGATAAAGTCTACGCTACGGCCGTAGAGTACCTGGACCTCCTCTTCGACCCCGCGATGCGCATGAAAGCCCTCCTCCAGGTAAACCCGCTCAAGGAGGCGGAGTTCTATGTGGACACGGGGGAGGGAAGGTTCGAGTCGCGCTTCCTGCGTCTCGATTTTTCCCGCATCAAGTCGGGAGGGGCCGAAGTGGAAGCGCTCATGGTAGTGGTCCGGGACCTTACCGAACAGACGCTCGCCAGGCGGGAGACCGAGGCGGAGCGGCAGCGGAGCCAGGGCGAGATGGAGCTCTTCTATCGTATCCTCCACATCGATCCGGAACTCTTTTCGGAATTCCTCGAGGGCATGCAGGAGGATCTGGACGCAGCGAACGCGACCTTGGAAGCGGAGGGCGCGGCCTTGCGCGACCGCCTGCTCGACATGTTCCGCCGCGTCCATTCCATCAAGGGCAACGCCAGCCTCCTGGAATTGGATTTCATCGCCACGGAGGCCCACTCGTTCGAGGACCGTATAGCCGCGCTCCGCTCGCGCGAGTCTCTGGATACGGCCGATTTCCTTCCTTTGGCGGTGGCCTTGAGCGGGCTCTACGGGCTCCTGGCCCAGGCACGGCGCCTGGCCGACCGGCTCGCGGGATTCCGCGGGGAATACGCGCTCTCCCGGAGCGCCGAGGGCGAGCTCGTCGCCTTGCAGCTCAAGAAGCTCGTGGAGGGGACCGCGGCCGCCCTCGGTAAGAAGGCGCGGTTAGACGCCGAACGCTTCTCCGGCCGCGATTTGCCGCCGCGTCGGAGACGGCGGACCCGCGACGCCCTCATCCAACTCGTGCGGAACGCCGTGGCCCACGGCATAGAGGCTCCGGCGGTCAGGCGGGCCGCGGGTAAGGAAGCGACGGGAACCATCGCCATCTCGACCAAACGCGAGCGCGACGTGATCGCGGTCACGGTGCGGGACGACGGCGCGGGATTCGACTTCGCGGCCCTCGCCGCGGCCGCCGGCGTCGATCCGGCCGGGCCCAAGGACCGGACCCTTATGGCCGCCCTATCCCGCGGGGCTTCCACGGCGGAGGGCGCGGACATGCACGCGGGGCGGGGCGTCGGACTCGGGGTGGTGAAGACGGTCCTGGAAGAGCTCCGGGGCACGGTGGTGCTCAGGACCCGGCGCGGCGCGTTCAGCGAGTTCACGCTCCGCATCCCGAACGACGCCCTGCCTTCCTGAGCCGAGGAGCGACCGGTGACCAAGAAAACCGAATATCGATCGACCTGGGTTTTCGAGAAGGACGACGGCGGAGAGACCGATGTAGTCGTCCTGGAGCCCGTCTCCGCGGATTCGGCCGCCTCCGAATCCGGCCTCGCAGCGCTCAGGATCGCGGAGCGACCGAAGGCGACGGGCAACCAGATTTCCCGCCTCGCCTCAAGCCTCTATTGGGTTCGTTCCGACGCCCCGATCTCCGCCCTGGTGGAGGACCTCACGCCGCGGGAGGACCTGTTTTCGGTCGGCGTGGTGAACGAGGACGACGAGGCGGTGGGACTCATCATCCGCCGGGAACTATTCGACCTCCTCGGCCGGCCA
>JAEWSV010000514.1 GCA_023398155.1 Spirochaetota bacterium | reverse complement strand
GAGGTAGGGCCGCTCGACGCGGGCCTCGTCTTCCTCGTCGCGGCCGGCGTCCTCGCCTTCCGGCTCTCCCTCCGCGTCACGCGGCTGGAGACGGAGCGGCGGCGTTTCGCTTGGTATCCCGGCCTAGCGATCCTCCCCGCGATCCTATCCGACGCGGGGAACCTATCCGGCGCCCTTCCCGCTCCCGTCCTAGTCGCCCTGGAGACGGCCGCGGTCGCGGCGCTCCTCCTGCTCTGCGCCGCCTCCGTCGCGCACGTGTTCCGGTACCACGTACCCGCCGCCATGACGCCGCTCGCGTGGACCGTGCTGGGCTCGTCAGCCGCTCTCTTCGCGGCCCTCGCGGCGGGCGTGACGGGAGCGCTCCTCGGTCACGACCGGGTCTTCGCCATCGCCGACGCCGCGCTCTCCATCCTGGTGTTGGCCGGAGCCCTCTTGTCATTCATGAGGCCCGATGCCGCGGAACGATTCCGCGAAGAAACGGTCGCCAGGCGTTACGAGCGGTCCACCCTCGTCGGTTTGGATGCCGAAGGGCTCATCGCCGGACTCGAGGAGCTGGTGCGGCGGACGGCCCTCTACCGCCGTGCCGATTGTTCCTTGGACGGACTGGCTAAGCGGATGGGACTCACGCGGCATCAGGTATCGGAACTCCTGAACGAGCGCATGGGGACCAACTTCTCCGCCTTCATCAACCGCTTCCGCGTGGAGGAAGCCCGGCTTCTCTTGGTTTCCAGGCCGGAGCTCACGATGCTGGCCGTCGCCCTGGAGGTCGGCTTCGGCAACAAGACTTCGTTCAACGAGGCGTTCAGGATGAACACGGGAATGACGCCCAGCGAATTCAAAAAGAAAACCGTCAAGATAGATCATTCCTGACGACCTTTCATCCTCCGGGGGCCACCCTTACCCCATGAAACGCTTCATCGTATTCTTCTCGGGCCAGTCGGCGTCGCTCCTGGGCAGCGAGCTCGTCCAGTTCGCGCTCATCTGGTGGTTGACCGCGAACGGCGGGTCGGCGACATCCTTGGCGACCGCGGCCCTAGCCGGCCTCCTACCGACCGTCGTCCTCGGGCCCTTCGCCGGCGCGATCGTGGACCGCCGGGACCGCAGGACAGTGATGATGGTCGCGGACGGGGCGATCGCGCTCGCGACCCTCTCGCTCGCGTTCGTCTTCGCCGCGGGTACGGCGCGGCCCGGCCACGTATACGCCGCGCTTTTCGTCCGTTCACTCTTCGGCGCCTTCCATTGGCCCGCGATGCAGGCATCGGTCGCGGCCCTCGTAAGCGAGCGGAACCTCTCGCGGGCGGCCGGCGCGAACCAAGCGCTCCGGGGAATCGCGAGTATAGCCATGCCCCCCCTCGGAGCCCTGCTCGTATCGATCGCCCCGATCTCGGCCGTGCTCGCGATCGATATCGGAACCGCCGTCCTCGCCGTGGCGACGCTGGCTGCGGTTCCCATACCGCGGCCAGCTCCGGTCCCCGGCTCCGGCGAGCCGGCCTCGCTCCTGTCGGAAATGCGGGAAGGCGGCCGCTACGTAGCGCGGCGGCCGGGGCTCTCCATCCTCATCGTCCTCATCGCGGCGCTCCATTTCCTGGCGGCGCCGGCCTTCGCGCTCGTTCCCGTCGCCGCGACGAGGAAGTTCGGCGGCGGCCCCGCGGCGCTCGCGTGGCTCCAGTCGGCCGCCGGCTTCGGCATGGCGCTCGGGGGCCTCATCCTCGGCCTCTGGGGAGGATTCCGGCGACGGGTCGTCACCGTACTCGTCGGGATCGCCGCGATCGGCGCGTGCCTCCTCGCGTTCGGCGCCCTGCCGCAGGCCGCGTTCGTTCCCGCCGTCGCCGCCGTCCTCGGCGCCGGCCTTTCCGCGTCTATGGCCGTCGGTTCCTTCCAGGCCATCCAGCAGGCGGTGGTCCCACCCGGATTACGCGGCCGCGTCTTCGCCCTGTCCCGGAGCGGAATAGACGCGATGTCGCCGCTTGGCCTGGTCGCGGCGGGTCCCCTCGCGGATCGTTTCGGCCTGGACGCCTGGTATCTCGTAACCGGCGTCGCGATGGCGGTCATGGCCGGCGCGGCGTTCTCCGTACCCAAACTCATGAACCTGGAAAAATGGAGCGACGAATGATCCGGATGCTCAGGATCGCGTATTGGATCGGCATCGTCTTGGATGCCCTGGCCTTCGTCCAGATGGCAATTCCCCGGCTCGGCCTCAAGATGCTGAAGTCGACGATCGCGGTCGAGCCGGCGTACGTCTTTTCCATCGAGCTCGGCGCGGGCTTGATGCTCGCCTGGACGTTGCTCCTCTTCTGGGCGGACCGTAAGCCGCTGGAGCGCCGCGGGGTGATCCCGCTGACGATGATCGTCATCGCCTGGAACCTCGCCGCGATGCTATACGGCGTACGGGAAGGCATCGTGCCCGCGGGAACCATGCTGCCGCAGATCGTCGTCGCGAGCGCGACCTTCGCCTACTACGGCGTCTGCTTCGTAGCGACTTCCCGCCGGCCGGCCGACGCGGACTAGGGTCTCTGCCCCTCAATACCGGTACAGGAGCCTCACGTAGAAGTTATCGTTCGATGGGTTCCTTCGCAGGTCGCGATCGGGCGGCTCGCCCAAGGTGACGTCTGCGCCGGTTTCCAGCGACCAGTAATCCGTCAAGGCGTAGGCCAAGCGGGGCGCCACGTAGACGTCCGGCGAGAAGAAGAAGCCGACGTTGAGCTGGGCCTTCAATCTTTCCCTGAAGAAGCTCCGCTCGAAATGGGACACGACGAACGCGATATTCGGAAGCGGCTGGGTGTGGAAGTTCCGGATTTCCTCGGACAGGTACTCCGCGGCCGCCGCGTCGGATCCCGCCCCGTGACCCTCGAAATTGAAGAAATGGGCGTACACGAGGGTGAATTGGCCGAGGACGGAGAAGGGCAAGTTGGCCAGGATCTGCGTGTTGACCGTGAGGTCGGAGTATTGGCCGCCGATGTCCTTCCCGTCGAAATTGTGCGTAAGATTCAGGGCGAAGTCCTGGCTCAGCGTCGCGGAGCCCAGGCGCGTCGCGTAGGCCGCGCCGAAGGTATGTTTCTTTCGGTAGACCGGCGCGATGGTCGACGATAGGGAAGATTCGATTTCATCGACCCGGAAATCCGGCGTCTGCTCCGTATACCAGGCGTAGAGCAACTGCAGGTCGAGCTTTTCCCCGTAGCGGCTGTAGCTCAGGACGAAGGAATGCGGCTCGTCCTTTATGAACGGATCGTCCGACCAGGCCACCACGTCGGAGCTATCCGGCAGCGGCACCGGTCCCGGCCGCTCTCCGTCGCTGCGGGTGAAGGGCACGTAGACGAACTCAACCGTGGATTCCAGGCCGGGATACAGGCGCACCTGCACCAGGGGATCGCTCTTTTTTTGGTCGAAGGCGTCGTCCAGGCTGAGTAGGGTCCGGTTGGTGCCGTGGAGCAGGTTGAGGGGACCGTACACGTCCGCGAAGCCGTAGGCGACGGTCTTCTGCCCGACGGTGACGTCGAAATTGGTGAAGGGGATAAAGAGCGTGGCTTCCCGGAGGATATCCCACGGATCGATCGACTCGGGCGTTCCGGTCGGCTGGACCCAAAGATCGGCGGAGAGCGCCCACTCCAAGCCCCCGTCTCCGGCGCCTGAGAATCGAGGCTCCATGAAGATCCTCGAGCGAAGATTCTCGTAATCTTCCCCGCTCTCTATGCCGCCGTAGTAATCCGCGAAGGAAACGAACCGGAATTCCTGCGCCGACGCGGATAGCGCGGCCAGGAGCGGCAGGGCAAGGACGAAGGCGGTTACCGCGTTCCTCTTCATGCTTCAACTCCCTCCAAGGGCCCTCTCGATGAGGCCCTTTGGCCCGACGGCCCGTCGGCCCGACGGGCCGTCGGCCCAAAGGGCCGTCGCTAATTATTTTGCAGATACCTGGTGGTGAAATAATTATCCGGTATCGCGGCCGTCTTGACGTCGTCCACCCGCAGCTCCGAGCTGTGCTTGGTCTGCACGTTCGTCATGGAGATGACCGTGGGATACATGTACGGGCCGAGCTGGAGGAATTCCTCCACCTGATACGTCTTGAGGAGGTCTCCGTTGAAGTCGAAATAATCGCGGCGGTGGAGGAGGTAGTTGTCCTTGCGGTAGTAGCTGAGGATGTGGAGGTAGCCGTGCTCCTGCCGGTCCTCGGGCGTCTTGCCCCACGCCTTGACGACGTAGCTATCCTTGCCGTAGACGGTCTGGTCCGCGAC
>JAEWSV010000086.1 GCA_023398155.1 Spirochaetota bacterium | reverse complement strand
GATGGCGCAGAGCTTGCGGGCGAGGGGAGAGAGGAAACGGCGCCTCGGTTCTTCTCCCAGGGAGAAGAGGTCCCTCCCATCGCGTTCGACGCGGCTGGCCTTCGTGGGGCTCCACAAAGCGGGGTTGCCGCTCGCCGCGCCGTTGCCTCCCGCGGCGGCGTCGCCGCCCACCGCGCCCGTGCCGGCTCCGTCCGGGGCGGGCTTCGTCGCGGCCTCCGCGAGCTCGTGCTCTTCCCCGATCAGGGCCACGCTTTCGCCGACGCGGACCGTGTCGCCTTCCTTGACCAAGGCCGCGAGGAAGAAGCCCGCCCGGGGGCTCGCGAGCTCGGTCACCACCTTGTCGGATTCCAGTTCGACGAGCGGCGCGTTCTCCGCTACCTCGTCGCCGGCCGCGACGAGCCAGCGCCCGATGGACAGCTCGTCGACCCCTTCGCCGAGGCGCGGAGCCTTCACCGTGATGGACATGGCCGCCTCCTCAGTACAGGGCCGGATACTTGGCCGGCATGGCTTCCCGCAGCAGCTCGTAGGCCGCGTCGAAGATCGTCTCCGCGTTCGGCTTGGACCAATAGTCCCCGTCCGAGCCGTAGGCCGGCCGATGGGGAGCCGCGGAGAGGGCGCGGGGCGGCGAGTCCAGGAGCTCGTACGCGTTCTGCCGGTCCAGGACCTCGCGCATCATGTAGGCCGTCGCCCCGCCCGGTACGTCCTCGTCCACGAAGAGCACGCGGCTCGTCTTGCGGATGGATTCCGCGATCCGGCTCTCCAGGTCGAAGGGCAGGAGGGACTGCACGTCGATCACCTCGACGTCGGCGCCGACCTCCGCGAGCCGATCGGCGGCTTCCATCACCAATCGCGTCGTGGCTCCGTAGGTGACGACGGTCAGGTCGGCGCCCGAGCGGAGTACCTCGCAGACGCCGGGGAGGATGGTGAGCTCGCCGATGTTGTCCGGCAGGCGTTCCCGCTTCCGATACCCGTTGAGGACTTCCACGATGATGGCGCTCTCCCCCGATCTCAGCATCGCGTTGTAGAACCCGGCGGCGCGGACGAAATCGCGGGGCACGAGGAGGTATAGGCCGCGCACGAGGCTCAGGATGCCCGCCATGGGCGAGCCCGAGTGCCAGATACCTTCCAGGCGATGGCCCCGCGTCCGGATGATCACCGGGGCCTTTTGCGCACCGACGGACCGCCACCGGAGCGTCGCGAGGTCGTCGGAAAGGATCTGGAGGGCGTAGAGTAGGTAGTCGAGGTATTGGACCTCGGCGATGGGCCGGAGACCCCGCATGGCCATGCCGATGGCCTGTCCCACGATGGTCGCCTCCCGGATGCCCGTGTCGGCCACGCGGTCCTCTCCGTATTTCTCCTGGAGACCGCGGAAGCCCTGGTTGACGTCGCCGAGGACGCCGACGTCTTCCCCGAAGGCGATGACGCGCGGATCGCGCGAGAGGGCCGCGTCGAAGGCCGCGTTGATCACCTCATAGCCCATGAGCGTCGGCGAGGAGGGCGAATAGACGGGCGGCACCTCGCTCACGAGGAGGGCGGAATCCTCGTCCCGGGAATACAGGTGGGATCCGTAGCGGTCGGCGTTCTCCTTGCGCTGTCGGTGAAGGAGGGCGACCAGTTCCCCGCGCGCGCTCCCCACCGCGGTCCTCGTGGCCACGACGGCGCGGTGGACCGCCGCGGCCACCTCGCGCCGATCGGGCTCCGCCACGGCCGCGAGGTCGCGCGCCGTCCTCCCGAGCTCTTCGGCCGCTTCCTGGACGCCCTCTCCCGTCTCCTCCGTCAAAATCGCCTCGGCGGTTTGCCGGAGCAGGTCGACGGCGCGGTCGCGTTCCGCGCGGATGGGGAGGCGGCAAGCCTCGTACGCGGCCTTCCGCGCTTCCTCCACGCGCTGCCGCTCCTCCTCGTCGATCCGTTCGAGTTCCTCCGCGGTCGCCGCGCCGGAGGCCAGGATCCAGGACCGGAAACGGGGGACGCAATCCGCCTCCTGCTCCCACGCCATCCGTTCCGCGCTCTTGTACCGTTCCTGCGACCCGGATGAGGAATGCCCGAGCGGCTGGGTACAATCGACGATGTGGACGAGGGCGGGGACGTGGTCCTTCCGCGCCTTCGCCGCCGCCTCTCCGAAGGCGGAGAGGAGGGCGGGGTAGTCCCAGGCCGCGACGGAATAGAGGTCCAGGCCGCGCTCGCCGGGGCGGGAGGCGTCGCGGCGGAAACCTTCCAAGGCCGCGCCGATGCTCTCCTTCACCATCTGGAAACGGTTGGGTACGGTGATGCCGTAGCCGTCGTCGTAGACCGCGATCACCGCGGGAGCTCCGAGAACCCCGATCGCGTTGACGGATTCCCAGAAGATGCCCTCCGCGGCCGAGGCGTTGCCGATCGTCGCCCAGGCCACCTCGTCGCCGCCGCGCGAGAAGCCGCTCGCGTCCAGGCCGGCGCCTTCCGGGCTTCCCGTCGTCCGGCCGAGCTTCCGGTACACGACGGACGCGTAAGCGAGGCCGACGGCTCGGGGCATCTGGGACGCCGTAGGGGACACGTCAGCCGACGAGTTGAATTGCGCCGTCTGGTCCAGCCAGTCGCCTTCCTCATCGAGGTAACGGGTGGAGTAGTGCCCGTTCATCGACCTGCCGCCCATATGGGGCTCGCGTTCGCCGTCCGTTTCGGCGAAGAGTTGGGCGAAGTGCTGCTCCAGGGTGAGGACTCCGAGGGCGAGGAGCCAGGTCTGGTCGCGGTAGTAACCTGACCGCCAGTCGCCCGGCTTGGAGGCGCGCGCCATGGCGAGTTGGGCCAGTTCCTTCCCGTCGCCGAATATGCCGAATTTCGCCTTCCCGTTGAGGACTTCCCGCCGCCCGATGACCGAAGCGTGACGGGACCGCACCGCGAGCCGGTAATCGTAAAGGATCTCCTCAGGCGGGAGGGGAAGCCCGCCGACGCGCGGCTCGGCGATCGGGTCCTGCGATTTCGTTTTCGTGGTCATCCGTTGCCTGCTCCTCAGCTTTTCGATTCGCACGCCGGGGTCGTACCCCCAGCTCGCTGCGGGATAGTTCATTCGTCCGCAAAAGATAGTGGATAATATTTGACCAAACAAGTCATAAATTACTAGATTCGACACAGCCTCATGGGCAGAAGGTTGCAGCCGTATGGTGAATAAGATGCTCGCCGCCGTAGCGTTCCCGCTGGCGTTCCTGGCGTTTTCTCCTATCGTTTCTCCGGCTCAGGGCAGGCCTCCGCCGGAGGAACGCGAATTCCGCATGGAGGAAGTGGCCGGCTTCCTTCCGTCCCCCTGGGCCCTCGCGTTTCCCTCCGCCGAAACCGCCCTCGTGACTATGCGGAACGGTTCGATGGAGTCCATCGACCTCCGCACGGGAACACGCGCGGAACTCGCCGGCGTACCGACGATACGGAGCTACGGCCAGGGAGGACTCCTCGACCTGGTCCTCGCGCCCGATTTTCCGGAGACTCGGGAGATCTACCTGAGCTTCGCGGAGAACCACGGCGGGACCTACGGCACTTCCATCGCGCGGGCCCGGTACCGGGAAAATCCGCCGCGGCTGGAAGATTGGAAGGTGATCTTCTCGGGCAACAACCGGAGCGCGAGCACGCTCCATTTCGGCTCCCGGCTCGCCTTCGACGCGGAAGGGTACCTCCTGGCCACCGTCGGCGAACGGAACGAGCGTTCGCGCGCCCGCGACCTCCGCGACCACGGAGGCAAGACGCTCCGCCTCACGCGAGAAGGAAAACCCGCGCCCGGCAACCCCTTCCCGGACCGGGACGCGGCGCCGGAAGTCTATACATACGGCCACCGCAACGCGCAGGGCCTGGCCGTCCACCCCGTTACCAAACGTCCCTGGCTCCACGAGCACGGTCCCCGCGGCGGCGACGAAGTCAATATCCTCATCCCCGGGGCCGATTACGGATGGCCGCTCGTGACGTACGGCCGCGAGTATTCGGGCGGGAAGGTTGGTACGGGAGCGACCGCGGCTCCCGGTACCGTCCAGCCCTTGCTCTACTGGGCCCCCTCCATCGCGCCCTCGGGAATGGCCTTCTACGAAGGAGACGCGTTCCCGGCCTGGAAAGGCGATCTCCTCGTCGGAGCCCTCGCCGGAATGGAACTCAGCAGAGTGGACCTGGACGGCGAACGCATCGCGGGCAGGACGAGTTATCTCCGCGGCTGGGCGCGCATCAGGGACGTGCGCGTCGGAGCGGACGGTCTAGTGTACGTGCTCACCGACGGGACGGACGGCGGCCTTTGGCGGCTTACGCCCCGCTGACAAAAAGTCGTAAAGCCAGGAGGGCGCAGATGAAGGAATACCTGTACGGCACGGCCGCCGGCTTGGACGCCGGCTCAGCCGCCGGCTCGGCCGCGCGCCGGGCGACGTTATCTATAACGATGGCGCTGCTCGCGTCGTTCGCGGTCTCAGCCCAGGACCTGCCTCCCGCGGAGGCGGATGTCGCGGCTCGGTTGGCCGGTTCGCCCCGCCACGGCGAGTGGGTCCGGTACGACGCCGGAATGGGCGATACGGTGGACGCTTGGCTCGTGTATCCGGAACGGAGCGACAAGGCTCCCGTGGTGGTGGTTATCCACGAAATCTTCGGCCTCAACGATTGGGCGCGCGCGGTGGCGGACCAGTACGCGGCGGAAGGCTTCATCGCGATAGCTCCCGACTTCCTGAGCGGGAAGGCTCCGGACGGCATGGGCGGTACGCGGGCCCTCGGCGGTCCGGACGCGGCCCGCGCCGCGATGGCCAAGCTCGAGAGCGAGGAGATCGTGCGGCGGCTTGACGGCGCCGCCGCCTACGCGACCTCCCTCCCGAGCGCGACGAGCGCTTACGGCGCGGTCGGGTTCTGCTGGGGCGGCGGCATCTCCTTCGCCTGGGCGACGCGGCAGCCGAAGCTCGGCGCGGCGGTGGTCTACTACGGCGTTTCGCCCGCGACGGCGACCCTCGCTTCGATCGAGGCGCCGGTGCTCGGGCTCTACGGCGGCGTTGACGCCCGGGTGAACGCCACCATCGCCGACGCCAAGGCTGAAATGGACCGCCTCGGCAAGCGGTACGAACCGGAGATCTACGAAGGCGCGGGCCACGCCTTCCTCCGCCAGCAGGCGGGCCAGAACGGCGCGAACATGAAGGCTTCCGAAGCCGCCTGGCCGCGCTCGGTGCGTTTCCTCCGCGAGGCGCTGGAAGCGAAGGCCCTTGGCGCCGTTCCCGCGGACGCCGAGCCGGACCCGGCCTTCGCGGCCGCCGCCGATTGCCTGGACGCCTGCGACAAGGAGGGTTCCGCCCCGGTAGCCGCGACCGCGCTGGCGGCCGCTCCGGCGGCGTTATCGCCTTTCGCTCATAGCGCTCATCATTGAGGCAGAGCGTCCGGTCCGCTTCCCGCGCCGGGACTCCCGTCCTGTAGCCGCACGATCGCGACGTCGGTCAGGCGGTGGAGATGGGAGCCCTTCTTCCCTTCGGACCCGAGCCGGAGGTCGGAGACGACGACGCGATTCACGAGCCGCTTGCGCTCCGCGATTCCCCGTTTCTCCGCGTAGGCCCAGGTGGCATGGATGGCGTACGGCTCGCCGTCCGCCTCTCCGAGATAGAGCATGATGTGGCCGGGGAAGCGGAGGAAGGT
>JAEWSV010000499.1 GCA_023398155.1 Spirochaetota bacterium | reverse complement strand
CGCTCACTCCGTACATGCCGGGAATCGCGGCCAGGATCAACGGCGAGGATACCGTAGCCCGGCTCGACACGGGAGGAACCTACGTCCACCTGTCGGCGGCCTTGGCGGAAAAGCTGGGGATCACGCCCTTCGCATCCGAAAAAACCTTCGCCGGCTTGCGGGCGGACTCAGTGGGCTTTGGGATCGCGGACCTGGAACTCGGCCCGGCGAAGCTGCGGAACGTCCCCGTCCTCATCCATGAAAAGGCGCTTTCGGTCGCCGCTCTGGCCGACGCGTTCGACGTCGAGCTGGGGCCCATCATCGGTACGAATGTGCTTGAACGATTCCTGACGACGATCGACGGCCCCGGAGGCAGGCTGATCCTCTCACCGCGGCATGATGCCGAAACCGCGGCGAAGCACCTCGCGCGGTTATCCGGCCAGGCGCATACCCTACCCTTCGCCACGGCGGCCGACCATTTCATGATCGTGCGGACTACCGTCGGCAAGCAGAGGCCCGTGAACATGTTCGTGGATTCGGGGCTGGTGGTGGTCAACCAAGAACAGGGACAGGCATCCATGCTGACGTCCGCTTCCGTCCTCGAATCGTGGGGTACGTCGATCCCCGCAGACGGCGATCGTTTCGCGGAAATCCCGGGCGGCCTGCGGATCGGCGATATCCGCGTCGAGGAGATCACCGCCTACGCGGTGAAGAGCGCGGTCTGGAAACGCTTCGGGACCTGGGCGGGGGTGAACGTGGAAGCCCTCCTCTCTTGGGGATTCTTGAAGAACTATTGCTGGACCATCGACTTCGATACCTATCGGTTCACGTTCCGGGAACCTACGGAACCGCGCCGCGCGCGTCCGTAGAGTTACTCCGGAAAAGTCTTGGCGTAGCGCTACAGGAGCGAGATCTCCCCCGCGGTTTCATACGGCTTTCCGTTGAAGGCCGCGTTTCGCATCCGCTCGAAATCCTCGTCGGAGAGGACCAGATCAAGGGAGGCCAGATTGTCATCCAATTGAGCGGTCGAGCTGACGCCCAAGACGGGAATGATCGCGGCCCGATGACGGAGCATCCACGCGAACACGATTTGGAACGGGGATACCTTTTTCTCGCGCACGATATCGAGGATGACGGAAAACCTGCGCTCGTTGTCTTCCGAAAAAAATCGATTGTTCAGAGCCGGGTGATTGTATTCGTAGATCGATTTCCACTTGTAGAGTCCGCCCAAAGTCGACGTGTAGGCGAGGATGGCGATGTCCGCTTCCGTTTCGCAATAATCCAGCAACTCCTCGTCTACGAACTTTTGCACCCAGAGGTCCGCGTTGTCGCGCGGCTTGAGGTACGAATACCACTGCTGGATGGCGGCGAACTCGGGCCAGCCGTGCCGTCGTGAAATTTCCTTGCCCTTGAGCATCCGCCACGCGCTCATGTTGCTGCACCCGATATGTCCGACCTTCCCCTCCTTCACGAGCGAGGCGAAGGTTTCCAAGGTCTCCTCGAGGGGCTCTTTCCTCCAATCCACGTGAAGGTAATAGAGGTCGAGGCGCTCGACGCCCAGCCGCTTCAGGCTCCCTTCGATGGCCGCGCGGATCGCCGGCCCCGAGAGCCCTTCGAATTCGCCGTTCGGCCCGATCGGACGGACGCCGCACTTGCTGGCCAAGAAGACGTCTCCCCGGTTTTTCCGCAGCTTCAGCCACTTTCCGAGGCAGAGCTCGCTCTCGTCGCCCGTGAACCCGTTGAGCCAGAAACAATAGTTATCGGAGGTGTCGAAGAAGCGTCCCCCGCGCTCATAGTATCGATCCATGAGGCCGAAGGCCCGCGCCTCGGCGACCCTGCTGCCGAAATACATGGTCCCGAGGCACATCCTGCTGACGCGCGCTCCGGTCTTTCCCAGGTCGATCGTTTCCATACGTTTCCTCCATTTCGCGGATAGCGATGAGTCCACGGTATGCGGAGATCGTAGTAAATCACAGGACCACCGCCCCGGATTCTCGATGGACCACCGCTCAAGAGGCGTCCGCCCCGATACGCTTCTTCATCGATCCCGCCTGGTTGAGCAGGAGTCCGGCGATGAGGAGTCCGGTTCCGGCGAGGAAGCGGCCGGTGATCCGGTCGCCGAGCAGGAACCAACCCGCGAAGGTGGTGAGGGGAATCTTGGCGAAGGTATGGACGCTGCCCTCGGTGGTCGGTATATCCCTGAGCCCGATCGTGATGCAGATCTGCGCAAAATAGGCGCTGAGGCCGGCCAGCACGAGCAGGGCGGCGGAGAGTAGGTCGAGGCGGGCGAGCTGGGGAAGCGAAAAGACGTTGAGGACGAGCCCGACGAAGCACACCCCCAGGTAGATCACGATGGGATCCTCGGTACGGGAAGCGGCCTTGTTGAAGTGGTAGGAAGCGCCGGCCAGGATGCCGCTCGCGAGGCCCGCGAGGTCGGCGAGCGGAGAAACCTTCGATCCGTCCCAAAGCACGAGGGCGACGCCGCCGAAGGACAGGGACAAGGCCGCGATGGTGTTGAGCCTGACCACGTCCTTGAGAAGGACGATGGAGATGATCGCGACGAAGATCGGGAAGGTATTGTTGAAGAGGCTTGCCCGGCCCGAGGTCCCGAGGGCGATGGAGATGTAGAAGAGGGTCATAGAGACGGCGCCGAAAATGCCCCGCCCGAGCCACGGCTTGAACTTGACGATCCTGAAGGGCCTGCGCAGGGAGCGCAGTTGCGCGAAACCGAAGGCGAGCCCCACCGCGAAGCGGCTGAACGACGTGAAGTACCCGTCGAAGCGATCCGAGAGCAGGCTCACGAAGATCGCCACGGCCGCGAAGAGGAGGTTGGAGAGGTGGATGAAGAGTATCGATCGCGAGCGCGGGCTCAGTTGGTGCACGGCACTACCTCTCGCGCCACGATACCCCAAGCGGCTATTTCGGGATAGGTGGCGTCGGATCTCCATCGACCGACCCCGCACCCGTGGTATCATTCCAGACGGCGCCGGAGCGTGCGCGGAGGTACGTATGATAGAACAAAACGGCGGTCGCGCGACGATCGCGAGCCGGATCAGGGAATTGCGGGAATCCGCGGGCGTCCCGGCGGCCGAGGCCGCGTCCCGCCTCTCCCTTGGGCTTCCGGAATACCTTTCCGTCGAATCCGGCGCGATGGACGCCCCGATAAGCGTCCTGTACGGCATAGCGGGGATGTTCGGCGTGGACATGACGGACCTCCTGACCGGCAAGTCTCCCAACCTTCACCGCTACTGCGTCGTGCGCAGCGGCGAGGGGACCGAGGTTGAACGCTATCCCGGCTACCGATTCCAAAGCCTCGCCGCCGATTTCCAGAATCGCCTGTTCGAGCCGCTCATGGTTACCCTCGATCCGGCCAAGAACGCCGGCATCGCCCTCGTGACCCACGGCGGCCAGGAGTTCAACTACGTCCTTTCGGGACGGGTACGGGTGGTGATCGGAGGAAAAACCGTCGACCTCGCGGCCGGGGACAGCATCTTCTTCGACCCGACGATTCCTCACGGCCAGCTCGCGCTGGACGAGGCGCCGGCGGGCTTCCTGACCATCATCATGCACGAGGCCGCGCCATGCTGAGCCGTTTCCTGTCGCGCGAGGCGTTCTCTTCCTACGAAGATTTCCTCCAGAATTACCGAGTCGACGCTCCGGCTGATTTCAACTTCGCCGCGGACGTCGTGGACGCGTGGGCCAAGGCCGAACCGGCCAAAAGCGCGCTCGTCTGGTGCAACGACGCGGGAGACGAACGCCGCTTCACTTTCGGCGAGATCTCGCTGGAGAGCGCCCGCGCGGCGGTCGCGTTTTCCCGCATGGGCATTAAGAAGGGCGACGCCGTCCTCCTGCTGCTCAAACGGCGGTGGCAATTCTGGATCTACGCTCCGGCCCTGATGCGCCTCGGGGCGATCTACATTCCGGCCACCGTCCAACTCACCAAGAAGGACATCGTCTACCGCTGCAACGCGGCTTCCGTCCGGGCGGTGGTGACGATCACCGAGCCGGATATCTCCGCCGCCTTGGCCGAGGCCCTCTGCGATTGCGCCGAGGTGCGCGCGACGGCCTTCGTCCGTTCGGAGCCGAAGGCCGCGGCCGCGGAAGCGCCGTTCGTCCCGCCGCCGACCTGGATCGACCTCAACGCCGCCGTCGCTTCAGTGACCGACGCGGAGGCCGCCGAATTCCGTGACCGGAAGCCGGCCGGCGGCGGCGGAGACCCGATGCTGCTTTACTTCACTTCCGGCACCACAGGCATGCCGAAGATGGTCCTCCACGATTTCCTGCACCCGCTCGGACACATCGTGACGGCCCGCTATTGGCAACAGCTCGGACCCGACGACCTCCACATCAGCGTGGCCGATACCGGCTGGGCGAAATGCGGTTGGGGAAAGATCTACGGACAGTGGATCGTGGGCGCGGCCAATTTCGTCTACGACATGGACCGCTTCAACGTCGTCAACCTCCTGCGGAAGCTCGAGAAGTACCGGGTGACCACGTTCTGCGCGCCGCCGACCATCTACCGCTTCATGATCCAGGAAAACCTCTCCGCCTATGACCTCTCTTCGCTCCGCCTCGCCCTGACGGCCGGGGAGCCGCTGCAGGCCGAGGTGTTCAAGCGCTTCAAGGATGCCGTCGGCCTTCCCATCCTGGAGGGCTTCGGGCAGACCGAAGGCTCGGTGCTCTGCGCCAGCTTCCCCTGGGACGAACCCCGCCCCGGCTCCATGGGCAAGCCCGCCCCCCTCTACAAGCTCGACATCATCGACGATAACGGAAAATCTTGCCCGGCCGGAGTGGAAGGCCGGGTGGTCGTCACCGGTCTCGACCTCGACCAAGACCGCAGCGGCGAGGGCGCCCCGGGGAGCCGGCCGGTCGGCCTCTTCCTCGGCTATTACCGCGACGAGGCGGCGACGAACCGGGTCATGCACGACGGCTACTACGAGACCGGCGACGTCGCATGGCGCGACGAGGACGGCTACTACTGGTTCGTCGGCCGCAGCGACGACGTCATCAAGTGCTCAGGCTATCGCATCGGACCCTTCGAAGTAGAAAGCGCGCTGCAGTCCCACCAAGCGGTACTCGAATGCGCGGTCACCGCGGCCCCCGATCCGATCCGCGGCCAAGTCGTCAAGGCGACCGTCGTGCTCGCCCGCGGCTGGGAGGCCTCCGACCGGCTCGCGGCGGAACTCCAGGAACACGTGAAGTCGGTGACCGCACCCTACAAGTATCCGCGCATCGTCGAGTTCGTCGCCGAGCTGCCCAAGACCGTGAGCGGAAAAATACGCCGCGTGGAAATACGGGCCAATGACGGCAAGAAGGGCTTAGCCTCCGAAGACCGCTCGACGTAGCGCCGCCGGGGCCGGTGCCGGACGGCGCGGGACCGCCGAATGGCGCGGGGCGGCCGGACGACGCGGGACCGCCGGGGATCGCGGTTCGGGAAATCCGATGCAACCGGAGCCGATCCCCGGAGGTCTATTACCTCGTTATGGAAAACCCCAAGCAGAAGAAATTCATCGCCAAATCTATTTTCATGACGCACGTCCGCCGCATCGGCTGGCTGCGCACCGCGCTCGGCGGCGGCCTCATGTACGTGAGCGTTGCGGAGTTCATCTTCCTCCACCTGACGACGATCATCGTCCTGTACCGATGGCTGCTCGCCCCCTTCTTCCGGATCCCGCGTTTCCGGATCCGGGACTACATCGTGCTGGACCGCAGCAAGATCGAGGGGATGCGGGCCTTCGACAAATTCAACTGCGAATTCTGCGGCTACGCGAACGGCACCGCCAAGCTCTGGAACATGGAGGTGGATGCGCTCGCGGAAGCGGATCTCGGCGGGGGGAACCTGTTCCTCAAAATGATCGCCGGACTGTATACCGCGTGCCTGCTCGTCTTCCTCGTCTGCACCTTCGTGTTCAGCAAGCTGCTCTACTTGGTCATTTCGGCCTTCCTAGGCTTCCATCGTGCGGATACCGGCGCGATCCTGCGAAGGCTTCGGGACTCGAACTATGCCGGTGGACACGGTTTTCCCCTGCGGGGTATCATCCGCTTCGCGAAAATGTACGCCGAGTCGCTCGCGAGCAACCTGGAACAGATCGAATCGAGTTGGTGTCCGCTCAAGCATCTGGAGTCCGGCACCGCGGTCCCTTCGGAGCACCACGAGAACTTTTACGACCGGGATAAGCTCAGCGAGGCCATCGAACGATTGGCGCGGGACGGCAGCGTCTCCCCGAGAAAGCCGAAGTACTGAAAGCGGCGGGTCACTGAAGGCGCGCCGTCAGTGTCCCGAAGCTTTGGGAAGACGCGCCCTCACCGCGGGGAGGCCGTAAGCGTCACCCCGAGTTCGTCCAGAAGCTGGGTCTTCCTGCGGCGCGAATCGCGCATCCAGGCGAGGTAGTCCGATCGGGTGACGATGCCCACGAGGCGCCCTTCCTGGATGACCGGCAGGTGGCCGATCTCCCGCTCGAACATGAGTTCCCCGATTTCCCGCACCGTCGTGTCCGGCGCGATGAAGACGGGGTTCTTGGTCATGAAAACGCGCACCGCCGACCGCATCTGGTTGCCTCTCCGGCCTCCCATGATGTCGCGTAAGGTGAGCAGTCCGACGAGTCCCCCGCTCGCGTCCACCACCGGGCCTCCCGTATGTCCGCCTTCTTCCAACAGCATGGAAGCCTCCATGAGGCTCGCGTCCGCGGGTATGGTGAGCGGGTCGCTCGTCATGAGGTCGCGGGCGCAGGAGGCGGGACGGAGCATGCGCTCCACGTACGCGAGGATGCCGCGGACGAGGGAGCGGCCCTCGGTGGTCTTGATGGTCGCCGAGGCCGCCTGCCGGTGTCCGCCGCCCCCCAGGTCCGACAGCATCTCGTCCAGGGGGATGTCGGGGTTGGCGTTGCGCGCCACCACGAGGAGCCGGGATTTACGCGGAAAGAAGAAGAAGCCGAATAGGATCTCGGCGTGCTCCACCTCGAAGACCTGCTCCACCACGGCGCCC
>JAEWSV010000497.1 GCA_023398155.1 Spirochaetota bacterium | reverse complement strand
CTTTTTTGGCTTCCTTCTGGGAGGGCGCCGACATCACCATTGAGGGTGACCCCGCCGTGGAGGAAGGCGTGCGGTATAACCTGTACCAACTCCTCCAGGCGGCTTCCCCGGACCAATTCGGGAACATTCCGGCCAAGGGACTGTCGGGCGAGGGCTACGAGGGGCACTATTTCTGGGATACGGAAATCTACATGGCGCCCTTCTTCATCTATACGAACCCCGCCATGGCGCGACAGCTCCTCGCGTTCCGCCACGCGACATTGCCGCAGGCGCGGTCGCGGGGGGTTGAGATGGGGCAGCGCAAAGGCGTCGCCTTCCCATGGCGCACCATCGCGGGAAGGGAGTGTTCCGCGTACTATCCGTCGGGGAGCGCCCAATACCACATCAACGCGGACATCGCGTACGCCTACCTATCCTACTACGAGGCGACGGGCGATTTCTCCTTCATGGAGGAGTGCGGGGCCGAAGTCCTCTTCGAGACCGCGAGGACCTGGCTGGACATCGGCCATTTCCTGGACGGGAAGTTCCGGATCGAGGGTGTGACGGGGCCGGACGAGTACACCTGCCTCGTCGACAACAACTACTACACGAACGCGATGGCCGCCCACAACCTAGCCGGGGCGGTCCGCCTCTACCGGGAGCTCGGCGAGCGTTCGCCCGACCGCTTGGCCGCGCTCAAGGCCGCGCTCTCCGTGACCGACGAGGAGGCGGCTGAGTGGGAGAAGGCCGCCGGCGCCATGTACCTTCCGCACGACGCGGAACGGGACCTGACGCCGCAGGACGACGGCTTCCTCTCCAAGAAAGTCTGGGATTTCACGGGGACGCCGAAGGAGAACTACCCGCTCCTCCTCCATTACCACCACCTGGCCATCATCCGCGCCCAAGTGTGCAAGCAGGCCGACGCGGTGCTCGCCCATTTGCTGCTGCCGGAAAACGCGTCGGAGAGCACGAAGCGAAACACCTTCGATTATTACGAACGGATCACGACCCACGATTCGTCGCTCTCTTATTCCGTGTTCGGCGCCATGGCCGCCCGACTCGCCGACGCGGAGAAGGCGTACCGGTACTTGCGCGAGACGGTGCGGCTGGATCTGGATGATAGCCACGGCAACGCCAAGGACGGCGTCCATGCTGCGGCCATGGGCGGAACCTGGATCACCGCGATCTTCGGCTTCGGGGGGCTCGCGGGCCGCGCCGAGACGATCTCCATCGATCCTATCCTGCCTTCATCCTGGCAGGCTTTCTCCTTCACCGTGCGGTACCGCGGCAGGGCCATCAAGGTGCGCGTGGGTAGGGAAAACGTGCTGGTTGAGTTGCTTTCGGGCGAGGCGATAGAACTTTTCGTGCGCGGGAGGCCCGCGTTGCTCGATACGCGGGGTATCCTCGTGGGAGCTGACGGAGAACGCCTCAGCCCGTGAGGCGCATAGTACAATTCATACTCATCCGGAGGACGGAATTTGCGTGCATACGCAGATGAATGGGCCTTGGTGAAGCGGTCCCTCAGGATCGAAGGGATCGGCGGAGAGGAATCGACGTTCACCGTGGCGAACGGGGGCCTCGGTCTCCGCGGCGACCATGAGGAGGGCGATCCGAGCTTCCATCGCGGGACGTACCTCAACGGTTTCTTCGACCTTGAGCCGATAGCCTACGGGGAGACCGCGTACGGCTACGCCGAGAGCCACGAGACCATGCTCAACGTGCCGGACGCTAAACTCTTTCGCTTGGAATTGGACGGCCGATCCTTCTCCTTGAAGCTCGCGCGCATCGATCGCTATGAGCGGCGTTTGGACTTCCGGTCGGGCGAAGTCGTCCGGAGCGTGACTTTCACGCTTCCTTCCGGAGCCGTAGCGGAACTGGAGACGCGGCGCCTCGCGAGCTTTTCGCGGCCGCTCGTCGCGGCTTTCCGGTGGTCCATGCGCCTCCTCGAGGGGAGCGCCGACGTCGCGGTATTCACCGGCATCGATGGCGATCCCCGTAACCTGACGGCGGCGGACGATCCCCGCGTCGGCGCCAAGTTCACCTCTCGGCCCCTCATCCCTATCCGGCTTGAAGTCGCCGAGGACGGCGGCCTCGTGGAGGCGCACACGCGGCGGAGCGGCCTGACGCTGGCCTGCGCCGCGCGGCTACGGGCTTGGCGTACGGGCGCAGCCCGGACCGAAGGCGAACGCGGGGCGACGATGAAGCTCGGCGACAGCTTCTTCTGCGTGCGGCGGGCGTCCCTCGCCGCGGGCGAAGAACTCGTCCTGGAAAAGGCGGCAGCGTATCGCTGGGGTCGTTCGGGGGATCGTGCCCGGGATCTCGCGGTGGAGGCTACCGCGGCCGCGGACGCGGCCTCGGCGGCGGGCTACGCGGCGGTCGCCGCGGAGCAGCGCGCGGAGCTGGACGCGTTCTGGGCCGACGCGGACGTCAAGGTGGACGGGCCCGCGGAAATCCGCCAAGCGATCCGCTTCAACCTATTCCACGTTTTCCAGGCCGCGGGCCGCGAAGGGATGACGGGCCTCGGGGCGAAGGGTTTGACGGGGGAGGGCTACGAGGGCCATTACTTCTGGGATACGGAGATTTTCGCCTGTCCCCTCTTTACGTATACGCGGCCCGACCTGGCGCGCGATCTCCTCGCATTCCGCTACTTCACCCTGGACGCGGCGCGCGAGCGGGCCCGCGTTTTGAGCCAGCGTGGCGCCC
>JAEWSV010000593.1 GCA_023398155.1 Spirochaetota bacterium | reverse complement strand
CGCCTCTTTCGCTACTTGCAGCCGCTCTTTTCCGATCTCGATCAGGAAGGCGGCGGTTCTTTCGTACGAGCCGCCCGGGAAGTAGGCGAGCAACTCGCTCTTGTAGCCGATGGAAGGCTCTTTGCAGTCGATCTCTACGCCTGCCGTGGCGTTCATGCCGAGTTCGCCGGCAGCCCTGCGGAATTCTTCCGAACCTCCGAGACTGTCGTGATCGGTAAGCGCGAGGTGGCGCAGATTTACGGCGGCCGCGCGAGCGGCCACATCGGAAGGCCAGTCCGTCCCGTCGGAAAAACGCGAATGAAGATGGAGGTTGGCCCGCATGGGATGAGAATAAACGGCCATCGCCCGCTTGTCAAAAGGCGAAGGTCCCCTGGCCGAACCGCGCGAGGCCTCCGGAAGCCTTCCCCTTGACGCGATCCCTCCTTTCGGATAAGCTGAGGAGCCTTTCTGGAGCGGTGTCCGAGCGGTTTAAGGAGGCGGTCTTGAAAACCGTTGAACCCGCGAGGGTTCCGGGGGTTCGAATCCCCCCTGCTCCGTGTCGGTATCGGAAAGCGGTCTTTTCGTTTCTTTGGTAAAGGGCGTCATGAAGCCTAAAAGGCGGGGATTCGAAACGGAACCCGCGCCGACCGAAGGGAGGAAAAGGCGGCAGGATGCCGCCGGAAGCGGGTGGAGACGGGTTGCAGGAGCGCGCACGAAGCGCGCGACGAAAACCGAATCCCCCCTGCTCCGTCCCGGAACGGTTTCGCTGGAGCGGTGCGAGAGAGGCCGAATCGGGCTCCCTGCTAAGGAGTTGTGCCCCAAAAGGGTACCGGGGGTTCGAATCCCCCCTGCTCCGTAAATACGGCGATGAGCCGTTTACATTGTCGAGGTTGTAGCTCAGCTGGATAGAGCATCAGATTGCGGATCTGAAGGTCGGAGGTTCGAATCCTCTCAGCCTCAAGTTCATTTTGGAGAGATGCGAGAGCGGTTGAATCGGACGGTCTCGAAAACCGTTGAACCCGTAAGGGTTCCGAGGGTTCGAATCCCTCTCTCTCCGCTCAAGGCGTCCTGTAACCCGATCTTCCACCGATGCGAACGGCTCCGAGGGATTCGAACCCGGACCCTCGCCGACCGGAGGGAGGAAGAGGCGGCAGGATGCCGCCGGCAGAGGGTGCGGGCGGGTCTGAGGAGCGAACATGAAGTTCGCGACGATGACCGGATCCCTCTCTCTCCGCTCAAGGCGTGCAAGCGCCTTTTTCTTGTCTTTGGGAGAGATGTCCGAGTGGTCGAAGGTGCACGCTTGGAAGGCGTGTGTACCCAAAAGGTACCGAGGGTTCGAATCCCTCTCTCTCCGTTTTTTACCCCGTAGTCAGGAATCATGCGAACGCCCGCCGCCCAACCCCGCCAGGTCCGGAAGGAAGCAACGGTAAGCGGCCGGGCATTGCGCCGTGGTCCCCCTGATTGCGGGGTTTTTCATTCCGGAACCGAGGCATGAGCTCCGCCCTAGACGTACATATGCGCCTTTGAAAGCCGATTCAAAAAAAACGCGATAACCGGTATACTGACTACCTATGGCATACGAAGTGACCGCGACGCGCCGTCGCCCCAAGACCTTCGATGAGATGGCGGGTCAGGAATTCGTCGTCGCGACGCTGAAGAGTTCGATCGAAACGGGCCGGATCGCCCATGCCTACCTCTTTTCCGGCCCGCGCGGCTGCGGAAAGACGAGCGCCGCCCGCATCCTCGCCCGTTCTCTGAACTGCGAAAAGGGGCCGACTGCGAGCCCCTGCGGAGTATGTTCCGCCTGCCAGGAAATAGCGCGCGGCGCGAGCCTCGACGTGATCGAGATAGACGGCGCCTCCAATACGAGCGTCAACGACGTCCGTCAGATCAAGGACGAAGTCCTGTTCCCGCCGAACTCGGGCCGCTACAAGATTTACATCATCGACGAAGTCCATATGCTCTCCAACAGCGCGTTCAACGCGCTACTCAAGACCATAGAGGAACCGCCGCCCTATATCGTCTTCATCTTCGCCACGACCGAGCTCCATAAGGTCCCGGCGACGATCAAGAGCCGCTGCCAGCAGTTCAATTTCCGGCTGTTTTCCGTGGATACGATCAAGACCCTCCTCGGCCAGGCTTGCCGGGAAGCGGCCATCGAGGCCGAGGACGAGGCGCTGTTTTGGATCGCCAAGGAAGCGACGGGCAGCATGCGCGACGCCTACACCCTCCTGGATCAGGTCGTCGCCTTCTCGGACGGTACCTTGCGGGCCTCTCTCATCAAAGAAAAGCTCGGGATCGTCGGGCTGGACGCGGTGAACGCCTTGGCCGAGGCTTGCGCGGTGGGAAAACCGGCCGAAGCCCTGGAGATGGTCGACGCGATCCTCGACCGGGGGGTGTCCGTGGAGCGCTTCGTCGTGGACCTCGCCGGCTATTACCGCAGCCTCCTCTTGCTCAAGAGCGGGATCGAAAAGGAGTCCGCCCTCGCCTACGCGCCGGATCGCTTCTCCGCGGTCGCCCTCAACGCGCTGTCGCCTATCCAGGTCGAACGGGCGGT
>JAEWSV010000583.1 GCA_023398155.1 Spirochaetota bacterium | reverse complement strand
GAACGTACCCGTGGAAATGGGCTCGGCGCCTGCACGGAGGCCTTTCTCGAGTCCCTTCATATAGAGGATATAGAACAGCGTCGTGACGATCACGGGGAAGAAGGCGGTAAAGGTGGCGTGCACGTTGTTGATGAATCCCGAAGCGAACGCCAATTTTTTCTTTTCGATGAATTTCTTCGCCCAAACGCCGAACGCCCTTTTTTCCGACGCCGTGATGTTCAACTTCCCGACGCCCATCATGAATTGGAGCAAAGTCCCCGTCATGCTGCCCTGAATATCCGCGACTTGCTTGTCGTATCTATATTGCAGCGCGCTGATCAAAGCGGTGACGACGATCGGCACCAGACAGAACAGGAGCCCCCATTTGGCGAGACGGGAATCGTAACGGAACAACTGAACGAGATAGACCAAAGAGAAGATGAAACTCATGAAACTCGAAAGGATCGTGCCGGAAAGGATCCGGCGTATTTGGGTGATCGCCAAGGTCCGTTCCGCGAGGTCGCCGGCGGTAAAGTTCCTGAAGAACGGGACGGGCAATTTGACGACCCTATCCATGACGGCCGCTTGCAAAGCCAAATCGGATTTGGTTTCCAGCCTCGTCATGCTGAATCCCTTGACGATGTCGAAGATGCCCGCCGTTATCGTGCTGAGGACGATCAGTACGGTCAGCTGGAGCATCTGGTTTTTTGCCGCTTCCGGAATGATGGTGTCGGTGAACACCTTGGTGATTTCAGGTATGAGCAAACCGATTAAGGTGGCCAGGACGCCGAGTACGGCGTATCGGAAGACGTCCGCCCTCAGCCCTTCCGAGGTGAATTTGAAGACGTCGCCGACTTTCATCTTCTTGTTCGGCAAGGGCCTGTAGAACATATAGGCGAAGGGTTCGATCCTCGCCGCGTACGATCGATCGACGATACTCCTATCCTGGGATGCCGGATCTATCGCGAAATAGCTCGATTCATTTTGCGGAAGCAAGGCGACGGGCTTATTTCCGACTCCCTGTTCGGAAAGATCGGCTCCGGCGGCATTTTCCGACATGAAGGCGAGCAACGGACCGTTGTCTTCCCTCCACCAATCGCCCCGCAACAAGACCCGCCTGACGCGTACGTTATTATCCTTCGCGAGTTCGTCGACTCCGTTTTTCTCCCGCGTATATTCCTTATCCCGGACCGATCTGAGATCGACGCCCGAAGCGCGCGCGACCGTCCTGGCAGCCAGGAAGAGATCGTACTCCCGCTCCTCGCCGCGATCCACGGCGAAGCGGTCACCGGTCCCGTCGAGCGCGGCGTTCACCTTGCCGAGCATGGACGAGAACGCGTCATCCGCGCGGACGAACTTTTCCCTGATCCTGTCGTCTTCGGCTCGCCGGCTCGCTATTTTCTCCGCGCATAAAAGTGAAGCGCATTTCGCGTTGTAGGCGGCGACCGCGGCGCGGATTTGGTCCGCGGAGGCGAACTCCTTGAGCTCCAGCGCATCGAGGCGCTTCGTTTCGGCGGTCGTAATCGTTTGTTTCGGCGTAACCGGATAGCGAAGGTCGTTCGTCCAATCGCTTAAACGCTCGCCGTTGAACGCGAAAATGCCGTCGTCCGGAAGCACCCATTGGAGTCCCGACGCGTATAGGCGCACATCGGGCGGATATTCGCCGGATTCCGTCAACTGCTGGTTGGTCCTCTTGTCCGAGACGATCTTGCGCCGCAGGTTCTCCGTTACTTTGTGGATCCAGACGATTAAGCAATTTTCCAGCAACGCCGCGTTTTCGGATCGAGCGCAGATATCGAAGAATGCCTCGGCTTCGAATGAAGCGACCGCCGTGCCGAGAGTCCCCGTGAGCAGGAACGATGACTCCGGCTGGGGCGCGAGGGGGAAGAACGCTTCCCCCGCTTCGAAAGTAGCTACATGGTACCGGCTTCCCGTCCGCCCGTCTTCCATACTATTCGCCGCGAAAAGGTAAGCGGTCCCGGACTTCACGCAATAGACTTTCCCGGGATCCTCAACGATCAAAGTCGACCTATTGTCGATGATGATGGTATCGGACTCCGGGACGGTTTCTAGTAGGCTCTTCATGCGTTCCACCTACATGGTCCTTACCAAATCTTGATACTTGCCTTCCTGCGCGATGAGCGCGTCATGCGTACCGCGTTGGACGATCCGACCTCTATCCAGGACGATGATTTCATCGCAATCCCGTATGGTGCTCAGCCGATGCGCGACGATGACGCACGTGCATCCCCTCCGGCGGATGTTGTCGTCTATCGCTTTCTCCGTCACGGGATCGAGGGCGCTCGTCGCCTCATCCATGACGAGGATCCGGGGATTTCCGGTTAATGCCCGCGCGATCTCCAGGCGTTGCCGCTGGCCTCCGCTGAAATTGGTTCCCCCTTCCTCCACCTCCGCGAGATATCCTCCCGGACGTTGGGCGATCACCTCATGGATGCAGGCATCCATGGCCGCCTGTATGTAATCCTCTTCCGGGACCGTAGGATCCCACATCGTGAGGTTGTCCTTGACCGTACCCGCGAACATGAAGATATCCTGATCCACGATCGCGAAAGAGCTGGAGAATAGTTTCTTTTCCATGGATGCCAAGGTCCGGGAGTCGTACCGGATGTCGCCGCTCCACGGCTCATACAGCGAGCTGATCAGTTTCGCGACCGTGGATTTGCCCGAACCGGATCCGCCGACGAGAGCCACGCGGGCACCGGGCGTCAGCTCGAGTTCGAAACCGGAAAGCAACGGCGGCTCCAGGATGTTGTATCCGAAAGTCACCTCCTTGAGGGATACGAAGCCTTCCAGCTTGACGTGCTCTTCCGGCGCGGCGGTCTCCATCGGTTCCGCGCCCTCCGTCCTTTCCTCGGAGCCGCTCGGAAAATCTTCCTTGAATCGGCGGGAAGCCTGATACGCCATCACGTCATCGAGACGCTGCATATCGGCCTGCCCTGTCTGCAATTCGCTTCCGAGCCCCATGAGGGCGGTGACCGGGGCCAAGAAACTGCCCATGAGCGCTTGGAACGCCACGAGCATTCCCATCGATAGGTTCCCGTTCATCACCCGCAAGGCTCCGATCGACAAGACGACGACGGTCAGCAGCTTGGACAGGAACGAGGGTATGACGGTGGTGATCTGGGAGATGAGCGCCATGGCCTGCTGTTCCTTGATCACTTTCGCCTGTTGGCCGGACCACTGGGTGAAAAAGTCGTTTTCCGACCCGGTCGCCTTGAGCGTCTCGATCATGCCGATTCCGGACATGCTGATCCCGTACAGCTTCCCGGACTCTTGCTGCACTTTCTGGCTTCCGACGGTTCGACTCCCGTTGATGATCCGTAGCGTTAAGAAATCCAGGGCGACGACCGAAACGCAGAGGGCGGTGAGGACCGCGTCATATTGGAGCATGAGCGCGGCATAGAACACGATGGAAAAGAGATTGATCGCGGTGATCGAGATTTTTTCCGAGAGCAGTTCGGCGACCGAATCATTGACCTGTATGCGGTTCGCGATCTCGCCGGGCATCCGCTGGGCGAAGAAGTCCATCGGCAATTTGAAGACGTGGTAGAGGAACTGGGACGAGGAAGCGAGCGCGAGCTTCGTTTGGAACCTGAGCAGATAGGCTTCTTGCAGCCAGGTCAGGCCCCCCTTGATGACCGCCGTGCCGACCATCGCCACCACCAGTGGCTTGAAGAATCCCACCATGCCGTTTATCAGGATCTTATCCACGAAGAATCTGGCGAACGTAGGTATCACGAAGCCGGGTAATATGAGGAATAATCCCGTCAGCACGACGAAGCTGAGTATGGATTCCGAACCGCGTATCCGTTTCTTGAGCATGGGGAGGACGCTCGGTTTTTGTCCCTCCCTGACGAAATCCTTCCCGGGAGCGAACTCCAGGATCACCCCCGTATACGATTGATCGAAGTCATCCCATGAGATCGTTTTCTTGCCTGCGGCGGGATCGTTGATGTAGACCTTCTTGCCTTTGATGCCCTCCAAGACGACGAAATGGTTGAAATTCCAGAAGATGATCGCGGGGAAGCGCACCTCGCGCAAAGCCTCAAGCTCCCTTCGGTAGCCTTTGGCTTCCAGTCCGAATTTGCGCGCGGCTTTGAGAACGTTACTGGCCTTGGAACCGTCACGGGATACGCCGCACTCGATGCGTAATTTTTCCAGCGGAATGAATTTCTTGAAGTAACCCAATACCATCGCGAGGGCGGCGGCCCCGCATTCCACGGCTTCCATCTGGAGGACCGTGGGCGTATTCACGCGCGGATACAGCATTTTGCGGACTTCTTCTTCGACTTTTTCTTGGTCCCGATCCGACATCACGGGGCCTTCATCAAAGCGAGCGTTTCGTCCCCGACTCCGAAGAGCTTCTTCTTGATCATCGGGATTACAAGGGATATGGGCCGCTGGCTCCGCACCGTGACGAAACCGCTGCACAACATGCCCGAATCCATGGTCATCTCGGGGCCGCGCGACGAGGACCATTTGTATTTGGAAGGCGTATTCGGATCGGGGATGATATCGGCCTTCACCTCGATGGGAACGCCGATGCTCGAGAAACTGTTGAGGAGACCCTGGTGATGGAAGGTGTTCATAATGTACTGGCTCGTGACCGGGAATTCGGAGACTTCGGTCACTATTCCCAGGATGTAACCGTACTCTTCCTGCTTCACCGTAACGGGACTAATGGCGATGTTCATGCCGCGCTTGATCTTTTTCCCGTCGTCGGCGCCGAAATAGATCACGCCCTGGAATTTCTTCACCGTCGATTCTTCGGGTTCGATCAGCGCGACCGTGCTTCCCATGCCGACGTAATCGCCTTTGTTCACGCTGATCTCGAAGACCAAGCCGCTCACGCTGGAAACCACCTTCGTTTGGTTCTTGTAGCTGACCTGCAGTATCTCCACGTTTTTCCGGGCTTCGTCGACCTTCTGCTCAAGCGTCATGAGCTGTTGCCTGCTCTCCCCGGTAACCTGCAACTTGCTCACGTTGAGGTCCGCCAAGCGCAATTCGACTTCCTGGATCTGGGCATCCAAGGCATTCAGCTCGCTCTTCGCGTTCAAGAGCTGTTGATTCGTGACGAGTCCTTCGGAGAACAGGCCTTGCAGTTTCTCGACGTTCTCGGCGACGGCATTCCGCTGCTTGATATGGCGCATGCGCTGGATCTCGAGGTTCGATCTACTCGTAGTGAGCTTCTTCTCCGTCAGGGCTATGTTGCCCGTGGAGTATTCCAATACGCTGCGGTACTCTTCCTGGAGATCCGCGAGATTCTGCATCGCCAACTGCAACTGGTCCAGAAGATCGTCCCGCTGTATGCGCGCGATGATCTGGCCGTTCTTCACCTTGTCGCCGTTCCTTATGAATACGTTCTTGACCATGCCGGCCGCCGGCGCGTTGATGCTGTACACGTGACCGGACGACATGAGGACGCCGGTCCCGATGACCTTCTCGGGGACCGTACCGAGCACGCTCCAGGCGACCACGGTCACCAGCAGGAGGCCGACTCCCGTCAGCGCGACCCAGCCGAGCGGACGGATCACCTTGATGGTATGGTCGAGCTCCTCAGGAGACGCCAACCTTTCCAAAGCGACCTTCCTGAACAATTGCTTTGCCACGGCGCGTTCCTTCCTTTAATTCGAAAGCTCGGGCATGCGGTACAGGTTCTCGACCGAGAACTCGCTTCGAGAGCCGTCATCGATGCCGACCAGCGACCCGACGAAATATTTCAGGCGCAGGGCGGTCTGCAAGTACGATCGATAGCTCGAGTAGAATTGGCTCTTCGCCGATACGTACAGCTCCTCCAGGTCGTAGAGGTCGCCGACGGTGATGAGTCCAGCATCGAAGCGCTTCTGCTCGCCTTCAAGGAGCGAGGCGTGCAGCTTCACCACTTCGAGCGCGTTCTTGAGGGCGGCGAAATAGTCCCGTAAGCTTTCGTGAGCCTGCCGCGTCTCAAGGGAGGCGCCGCGGATCTGCCCTTCGAGCGCGAGCTTCGCCTGCGCGTATTGAGCCGCCGCGGAATCGTAGGTCCCCGTCTTGTTGTTCGGGAGCGCCGCCCTGAAATAGATTCCTACCGAGTAATTCAAGCCTCTGACGTTTTCCGTGAAGGCCTTGAAATACCCGGCGCCGGAATCGTCGTAGGTCGTGCCCCGGTAGCCGGCATTCCCGAAGATATTGAGGTCGGGCCGCGAATCGATCTGCGCGATCCGCATCTGCGTTTCGGCGGCGCTCGCCTGATTCCGGAGCGCTTTGATATCCGCCCTGTTCATGATGGCGCCCCGAATGAAAGCGTCATCCAAGGTATCGCGGACCTCCCCTTTCCCGGCGAACGCGAGATCATCGGGGAACAGGTCGGCCGGCGCGGCATACGCTTCGGCTTCCTGCGACGACGAGCCCATCAACTGCGCGAGGGCGGTCAGGGCCGATCGCGCCGAAGCTTTCGCGAGTATGATGTCGGTGTTTTTCTTGGCGAGGCTCGCCTGCATACGGATCATCTCGGTTTTCGGCGCTACGCCGGCTGTGACCATCGAGACGAGATTGCGCTCCCGTTCCTTGAGCCTCGCCGCGCTCTCCAGCAAGTTCCCGTAGTACATGTAGGCGATGGTATATTCCCAATAGGCGTCCGCGACTTCGAGGATGGTGCGCGAGACGAGGTCCTCCAGCTCCGATCGCTGCTGCTCCAGGTAATAGGTAGCCGCGTCGATATTGTTGCCGTTGAGGGAATCCTCGAAGGCTTTCAAGATCGGGAGCGACAGTTCAAGATCGGCGCCGCTATAGGTTCGTGCGGCGGGGTCAGCTTGGTACTCGTATTGCGGAGGTATGGAGCCTTCTGCGATGCTCGCTTCGTCGTTTCCCCGGTCGGCGACCAGCGACAACTTAGCCGACAGGCCGAACGAGAAGAGCTTCTCCACCCACAGGCTCGAATTGAGGCTCCGCGAGACTTGGCCGTCCACGAGGATGCCGTAACTCGAATAGTTGTTGCTCAGGTCGTCTTCATCGATCGGCGCTACGTTTTGC
>JAEWSV010000486.1 GCA_023398155.1 Spirochaetota bacterium | reverse complement strand
TCCTGGACGCCCTCGGCGCAGGAGGAGGCGAGGCGGTCTGGGAGGTCGGACCCGGCCTCGGCGCCATGACCGCGGGACTACTCGCACGGGGGGCTCAAGTCACCGCCTTCGAAATCGACCGAGGTTTCGCGGCCGCGCTCAGGGAACTCTTCGCCGATTCTTCCGCTTTCCGCCTCGTTGAGGGCGACGCGCTCCGGACGTGGAAAGCCGAAGCGGAAAAGGGCCTGCCCCGCTATTTCATCGGCAACCTCCCGTACAACATAGCGGCTACGCTCCTGGCGGCCTTCGTGGAGGAAGGCGCCGTCTTCGATCGGGCCGTGGTGACCGTGCAGAAGGAGGTCGCCCGCCGCATGGCGGCGCGAAGCGGCGACGATGACTATTCCTCCTTTTCGGTCCTCTGCTCCTCGGCCTATCGCGTAACGCCGCTCATGACCTTAAAACCCGGTTCCTTCTACCCGGCTCCCAACGTGGATTCCGCCGCGGTCGTTATGGACCGCAGGACGGACGGAACGCTCGAGTCCCTTCCGAGGCTCTTCAGGCCCCTCGTTCGCGCGCTCTTTTCTTCACGCCGGAAAACGGTACGGAACAACCTAGAGGCCTTCGTCGCCACGCTCGGGTTAGGTACGGAAGCGGGATCCGTAGCCGCCGCCGCGCTCGCCGCCGCGGGCATCGCGCCGTCCGCCAGGGCCGAGGTCCTCGATATCGCTTCCTTCGCCGCCCTCGCCGCGGCCCTCGAGGAGCTCGCATGAACATCGCGGAATCGATAGAAGCCGTCCGCGGCCGCATAGAGTCCGCCTGCCGCCGCTCGGGAAGGGATCCCCGCGAGGTCCGCCTCATGGGCGTCTCCAAATTCCACGGCGCGGAAGCGGTGCGGCTCGCGCGGGAAGCGGGGCTCAGCCTTTTCGGAGAAAGCCGCGTCCAGGAGGCGAACGGGAAATTCCCCGGCCTCAAGGCCGACTTCCCTTCGCTGGAACTCCATCTCATCGGCTCCCTCCAGCGAAACAAGGCGAAGAGCGCGGCCGAACTCTTCGACTGCGTCCAGTCCGTCGACCGCGACGACCTTATCGTCGAACTCGCGAAACGGGCGACCGCCGCGCCGAGAGCGCTCGACGTTCTCCTCGAGCTCCATACGGGCGAGGAGTCCAAGGCCGGGTATCCCGACGCCGATTCGCTCTATCGGGCCGCCGAGCTCGCGCTCTCGCTCCCTTCGCTCAGATTGCGGGGACTCATGACCATGGCGCCGTTCACCGCCGACGAACGCCCGATCCGATCCTCGTTCCGCGCCCTCCGCGCCGCCAGGGACGGCCTCGTCCGACGTTTTCCCGAGGCGGATTGGTCGGTCCTCTCGATGGGCATGTCGAACGATTTCGAGATCGCGGTGGAGGAGGGCGCGACGCTCGTGCGCGTGGGCACGGCCATCTTCGGCAAGGCATCGCCATGAACGGACGTCCGGTCGCGGTGGCGCTCTTCCTCGTATCATGCCTTCAGCTGACCGTGTTCGGGCAAACGACGACGACTCCGAGCTCGGGAACTACCGCCGATGCGGCGAAGAGCGAGCCGTACCGGCCGGACGAGTTTCCGCAATGGGCCAAGGACTTGCGGCGCGGGGAAATCATCGCCTTCGGCACCTTGCCGTTCACGCTTTTCTTGGTGAAGACGGCCATCGACACGCGGCGCTACGCGGACAACGATTGGGATCGCCGGTACGCGCCTTGGCCGCTCAAACCCGCTGGCGCCATCGAGATGGACGAGGATCAGCGCATGGCCGCGCTCGCGGCCGCCACCGTAAGTTCCGTCGCCCTCGCCTTCATCGACCATATCGTCCTGCGGATGAAGCGCGCTTCCAAGGAGCGGGAAGCCCAGTCCGGTTTGCCGCCGACGATCACCGTAGAACGGGAAAACTGGCCCCCCGAGGTGGACCTCCCGGCGCCGAGTGAAGACGGAGCGGCCCCCGGCGAGAGGGGAGAGCGGTAGCCATGCCGAAGCTGAGCGTCGTCGTGGACGATTCGGCCGCGGGCGGGGTGCGGCTCGATCGGTACGTGGCCGAGACGCTCGCCGTGCTTTCCCGCTCCCAGGTGAAAGCCCGCTCCCTCTCGGCGCGAGTGAACGGCTCCGCGGTTAAAATTTCCCGTCTCCTCGTGCCGGGGGATGCTCTCGACATAGAGTGGGCGGACAGCGCGCCTTCCGACCTGGAAGCCCAGGATTTACCCCTCGACGTCCTCTTCGAAAACGACCGCGTCGTCGTGGTGAATAAAGACCAGGGCCTCGTCGTGCATCCCGGGGCGGGAAACCCTTCGGGAACGCTCGCGAACGCGCTCTTGTTCCGCAGGCTCGCGCGGGGCGGCGAAAGCGCGGGCACGCGGCCGGGTATCGTCCACCGTTTGGACAAGGATACGTCGGGGGTCATCATCGCGGCCTACGACGATGAGGCGCTCGCTTTCCTCGCGGACCAGTTCAAGGCACGGAGCACCCGAAAATCCTACATAGCGCTCGTGAAAGGCGGTCCGGCCGTTGACCGCGGCAGCATAGAAACCCGTATCGCGCGGGATCCCAAGGATAGGAAACGGTTCGCCTGCGTCGAACGCGGGGGAAAGCTTTCGCTCACGCTGTACCGCGTCCTGGAGCGGTACGACGGCTACGCCCTCCTGCTCCTCAGGCCCAAGACGGGGCGGACTCACCAGCTTCGGGTCCATCTGCGGCATCTGGGGTGTCCCATCGTAGGAGACCCGATCTATGCCCGGCCCGACGCGCGGTTTCCCCGCGCGACCCTCATGCTGCACGCCCGCAGGCTCTCCATCGTCCTACCAGACGAGGATACCGCTTCCACCTTCACCGCGCCGATCCCCGAGCGTTTCCGCGCCGCGATCCGCGCGCTCCGGAGCCGCTGAGGTGGAGCCGCAGGTCGTCGCGGAGGAACGCGGTTTCCTCGTGGTCTTCAAACCGCGCGGCATGCACTCCTCCCCGCTGGAGGAGGCGGAAGGGGGGACGCTCCTGGCCTGGTGCGCGGAGCGTTATCCCGAGGTCCTCGTTCCCCGGGGGCGAAAGACGGTGGAGGGAGGCTTGCTGCACCGGCTGGACCGGGAGACGGAGGGACTCGTCGTGATCGCTCGCGATCAGGCTTCCTACGACGCGATCGCCGCGGAGCAGGATGCGGGGACCTTCCTCAAAGAGTATCGGGCGTCATGCTTCGACCGGTCCTCCTCTCCGCCTGAGGGATGCTCGACGCTCTCAGGATTCCCTCCGCGGCCGAGCCTCGGACCGCTGCCGTTCGAGGTACTGAGCGCATTCCGGCCTTTCGGTCCGGGCCGGAAAGCCGTGCGGCCGGTCGTACTACGGACCGAGGACGAAGCCGGCGCGCGATCCGGAATCGGGGCGCGGTCCAAAAACGAGCGGCGGCTCGAGATCGCGCTCGACCGTGGCGAGCCCTACCGTACGGAGATCCTGGAGATGGAGATTTCAGGCGAGGAGCGCGCGGAATTCCTCGTACGCTTGCGACGCGGATTCAGGCACCAGATCCGCTGCCATCTTTCGTGGCTCGGCTTCCCGATAGTCGGCGACGCCTTATACGGCGGAGGCGGTGAAGCGGGCCTCCGCCTTTCGGCTG
>JAEWSV010000501.1 GCA_023398155.1 Spirochaetota bacterium | reverse complement strand
CTCCTTCGGCGAGCGGGATGAAGGCTCCGGAATTGCCCTTGGCGTTCCCCTCCAAGTAGCCGATATGATCGGAATCGCCGCTCGCGAGCACGAACTTCAAAGACGCGGAGGACTTGAAGAACGCGGGCCGGTAGTAGCGGATCGAGCCGCCGAAGAGGTAGGACAGGATCGGCTCGTACCGGTAGGCTTGCCCCGTGGTGCTCTGGTCGTCGTCCTCGAACGTGAGCATGCGGCCGGTCCCGAGATACCCGTAGAAATCGTAGTACACCGCGGACGCGAGGGGACCGCTGAGGCCGAGGCCCCAATATTGGGTATCAACCGTCCCGCCGATCGTGGGATTGGAGACTTCTTCGCCTTCTTCGATCACCGTATCGAATTGCGCGCGGAGGTCCTCCTGGACGATCGCGGACAGGGTGAGGGATTGCCGTGCGAAGAGTTCAGGGAACGATACGGTCGCGGAACCGATGAACCGGGGCGCGGCGAAATACGCGTCGTCGTCGGAGAGATCCAACGCGTCCATCCTGCTGACCACCAGGGAAGCCGCGTTCTTGTTGTTGAGCCCCGTGTATCCCATGGCGAGCTTCAGGTCCGCGACGGGATAGGTGAAGGAGAGCCGGAGCCCCGCGATCGGTTGGGCCAGCACGTCCGACGTAAAATCGCTCTGGAAGAACTTACCCAGATCGAAGGCGAAGCGGGGTTTTCCCGGTTCCGCGGCAGGAATATCGCCGGATAGGGTCAGTCTATCGACGTCCGCGTAGAAATTGGGTTCGTCGATGGCCACCGTCGCCTTGGCGGAAGCATCGAATCGGAGGAAAGCGCCGAGGAGCGCGGATCCCCAGACGGTCAGGGTATCCTCTTGGGTGAAATCGGTCTCGTCCTGTTTGATGATCTTGGACGAGTTGTCGACGGCGGCGCCGAAATCGGCGAAGACGGGCTGGCCGAAAAGGGCGAGGATCGCGAGCGCGGCGATGAGGTTGCGGAACTTCATGACCGGTCCTCCTTCCAGGTGAGGACGGCGCCGAGCATGCGCACCGCCTCTTCTCCGGAGAGATTCCGGGTCGGAGTCGGCCGGTCGGTCACGAAGCCGAGGAAGGCGGCTTCCCTGGTCGCGTAGCGGGGACCGGGGAACATACGGTACATGAGCCCTCCGGGGATGTTGAAAGCCTTCATCAGAAGGTACGAGTACTGTCCGAGGGTTATCTCGGCGGGCGCTTCGACGGGGAAGCCCCAACCCGATGCCGCGAGGGCTCCCATCGCTTCCTCTGCGGTGGCGGTCTCTTCGATGAGCTCCGCTGCGGAAAGGGCGAGGTAAACCGCTGAAGAGAATTCGACCTTTTCCTGATCCAGTATAGCGTCCAGGACGCTGTTGGACTGCGCGAAACCGGCCGTTGACCCCATACTGAGGATAATCAGTAGGAGAACGCAGAATCTTTTCATGAAGCGCTCCTCCGTTTTCACTTTCATAAGTATAGCCACGAAGACATCGAGATTCAATTTTCGCGGAATCGGCGCGGCGGCCGGTGGCGAGCCGCTTATCCGCCTCTATAATCATTATAGACGATTCATCCGTAATTACGGGCCGCAGGGGGGAATATGCAGAAAAAAATCGGGTACAGCGTCCTCGTCCCGCTCGTGACCGTCGCGGTGTTCTCGGCGCTCAACCTGGTCACGCTCTACCGGGGTTTCGACTACCGGGTCTACGATTTCCTCCTCCACGTGAAACCAGCGA
Source organism: Spirochaetota bacterium (assembly GCA_023398155.1). Classification (GTDB taxonomy): domain Bacteria; phylum Spirochaetota; class Spirochaetia; order Treponematales; family Breznakiellaceae; genus JAEXTK01. The sequence continues at coordinate 1,606 of JAEWSV010000501.1, read as the reverse complement.
TCAAGGAGGATCCGTCGATCCTGCTCCTGGACGTGGACGAGACGGCCATCGTGCAGGTCGGTATCTGGCCCTGGAGCCGGGACATCATGGCGGAAGGCCTCATCACGATGGCGGAGTTCGGAGCCTCCTACGCCGTCTTCGATATCGAGTACCCTGAGCAGAGCCCCCGGGGAGTCGATTCCAGACGCATAGAAGAAGACATCCCCCGATCCCTCACCGGGGAATTCCGCACGCTCACCCAAAACGTCCGGGACTTGTTCGCGGCCGTCCGGAGCGGGAGCATCTCCATGCGGGACGCGGAGGATTACGTTACGGACTTGGAGCGCCTCACCGAACAGTCCCGCGAATCCCTCATGGGAGACATCAGGTCCATCGTCAAGGATAACGACGTCTTCCTCGGGCAGGGCGCGGCGATCTTCGGCAACGCGTACTTTCCCATCCGCATGGTGACCGACGGCACGGAAGAGTTGCCGGCAGATGTCCGCGCGTACGCGACGGACGTCTTGCCCCTCAAGAAGATCCGCGTCGATTCGGACGTCGCCTTCAAGGCGATGGATGTCCTGCCGGCGATCTACCCCATCATGGCGCCGGCCGCGGGAGCGGGTTTCCCCAACGTGGAGGTGGACTCCGACGGCGTGCGGCGGCGCCTCTTCCTCATCGCGGAACACCAAGGGAAGTATTATCCCCAGCTCGCTTTCTCCGCCCTACTTAAGAAACTCGGCGATCCTGAGATCGTGGTGAAGAAGGACCGGATCGTGCTGGAAGGGGCGGTGCTGCCGGGCAGGGAAGCGGGACGGGTGACCATCCCCCTGGCGGAGGACGGTTCCGTACTCATCAACTGGCCGCGCAAGACCTTCGCGGAAAGTTTCAAACCCCACCTCTCGTACTGGAACCTCGAACTCCACCGCCGCCAGGAAGCCTCCCTGGTCAAGAGCCTCGGCCTCATGGAGCGCGACCAGTACCTCTCGTACTACGAGAAGGATCCCGCCTTCATGGAGCTCTACCGCTCCGCCGACCGCGTACGCGCCGCCATGCTCGCGGAGACCAGCGGAGCGAAGATCGGAGAATACCGGTCGCTCCGCAAGAGCTTCTTCGCCGCGGTAGGCGACTTCCTGGCAGGGCCGACCGAGAGGGCCATCCTCGCCTCCGTCGACGAAGCCCTCCAGTCGCCTTCCCTGAGCGCCGACGAGGCGGACGAATACCGGAAGATACGGGAAGAGGTCGTCGCCAATTTCGCCAACCTCTCGAGCCTGTACAAAGATTTCATGAAGACGCGCGGCATCCTCGCCGGGAGCCTCCCCGGAAAATACTGCGTCATCGGCAACGCCGCCACCTCGACCACGGATATGGGCGTCAATCCCTTCCAGAAACGGTACGAGAACGTCGGCACCCACGCGTCCCTCGCCAACACTATCCTCCAGGCGTCGTTCCTGGACGATTTCCCCTGGTGGATCACGTCTATATTCACCTTGGCCTTGGCGCTCCTCGTCTATTTCGTACTGAGGAGAATGGACCCGACCCCCGCGCTCCTCGTGGGGGCGGCGATCGTCCTCTTCGTCGTCATCGCCGGGTCCGCGGTCTTCATCGTCACGGGGGTCTACGTCAA
>JAEWSV010000473.1 GCA_023398155.1 Spirochaetota bacterium | reverse complement strand
CTCCACCAGTGTTGGGGGGAGCGCGTGATACGCCCTTAGGGCGTGTTCCGGTTGGAAGTCATCGACTCGCCGCCATTCGGCGGCGTGGCGGAATCGCCGAACCCGCGTTTAATAAGTCCTGGAGCGGGCTCGCAGAGACCGCGACCACGAATCCTGCCTGCGGGTGAGGAAGCACGCGCCGGGGGGAGCCGCCTCCGTCCGGGCAGCGCGCCCATACGCAATTGCGGGAAGCGCGCTTCCCGCCGCTGCGTATGAACGCGCTCCCCCTATCCGAGCTTCTCCCACGGCAGCGACTTTCCGGTACGGTCCTTCTGGCAATGGGGACAGTAGAAAGCGTCGTAGCCGTAGACCTGCTCGCGTCGGATGGTCGTGCCGCAGACGGGGCAGGGCTCGCCGCCGCGGTTGCGGACGCGCATATGGCCGCGGATCTTCTCTTCGATAGGGCGGTCGGCCTTGCGGACTTCCTCGATGCCCCAAGCGAGGATTCCGCGGATGGCGTCGTAGAGGCGGCGGCGATCCGCGGCGTCCAATAGGTTGCAGGGCGTTTTCGGGTGGATGCCCGCGGCGAAGAGGATCTCGTCGGCATAGGCGTTCCCGATGGCGCTCAGCAGGGTCTGGTCCATAACGAACACGCGCGCCTGGCGTCGGTTCTTACCGATCAACGCGGAAAAACGGTCGAAAGTAAAATCGTCAGCGATGACGTCCACCCCCTGGTCGTTGAAGAAGGGGATGGAGGCGTGTTGTGCGGCATCGCAGATGTAGATCTTGCCCATGTTCTTTTCGTCGCCGTACTGGAGGGCAAGGCCGTCGTCCAGGGCGAGCGTCAGCCGACGGTGCTGGATGGGTTTATCCTTGGCGGCCGCGAGCTTGAGGCGGCCTGCGAGCATGCAATGCATCACGATCTCGTGCTCGTCGAGCGCGAAACGGAGGAAGGGGCCGCGCCGGGTGAGGCTTTCGAAGCGGCGCCCGACGAGTATTTCCTGGAATGTGCCCGGCAGCATTTTGCGCAGGACGACGGGATCGCCCGTCTCGACGGACACGATGGTCCTCCCCGTCAGGCGCGGAGCGAGGCGGGCGACGAGGTATTCCAGGTCGGGCAACTCGGGCATACGCTACACCATATCACGGAATCCGGATCGGGCGGCCGGCGCCCGTCCGGCTTCCGCTTCGATCGCTCCTTGACCTCAGGGCGATTCCGCTGCGAGAAATCCGGGCTAAACGGCGCCGTAAGCGGCTTCGGCGGCCTTGAGGAGATCGAAGAGCATCTCGTTCGCCGGGGTCGGCACGCTGAGGGCTTTGCCGAGCGTGACTACCTTACCGGCGAACATCTCCACTTCGGTCTTGCGACTCGCGAGCACGTCCTGGCACATGGAGGTGAGATTGTCAGGATGGAGGCTGGCCAAGGTCTCTTTCCAGCGGCCGAGATCCGCGTCCTCAAGGCCGATGCCGAGAGCGCGGGCTACGGCGATTACCTCGCGCATGGGGGCCTCCATGGCTGCGTTGGCTTCAAGGCTCCTCTGGAAGACGCCGTAAGGGGCGCGGAGCACGGCAGAGACCTGGTTGATCCCGACGTTGATCATGAATTTGTACCAGAGCGCGCGGAGCATATCCTCGGGAATCACGTACGCGACGCCCGCGGCATCGAAGAACCGCGCGAGGCGCGCGACGCGGTCGCTCCAGGCTCCCGAAGGGTTGGTCCTTTCGCCGAAGAAGATCTTGCCGCCCGAGGCGAAGCGGGTATCGTTGCCGACGCGGACCGCGTCGATGCCGAGGATCATCGCGTAGGGCGGGATAGCGACTCCCTCAGGAGCGCCGAACCCGCCGCCGAAGGCAGCGCCGAGCGTCTCTTCGCTTTCGATGCCGTTGAGCAAGGAAAGGATCGAGGTGTCGGGGCCGACGTGGCCGCGGAGCTGTTCGATGGTCGCCGGAAGGTGGTGGTGCTTGACCGCGACGATGACGAGATCGGGGAAGGCGCCGACTTCTCGCTCCGCTCCGCGCGGCGCTTGGTGCTGCGAGCCGCGGGACGCTTCGACCAGCGGAAAATCGAAGCGTGCCCCGTTCACGATGAAGCCGCCGCGGCGGTAACGTTCCAGCCGCTCGCCCTCCGCGATCACGGAAACGGCCCCGGGCAACTTGGCATGGATGATGGAAGCCACGGCGGTGCCGACGGCTCCTGCCCCCGCGATGAGTACGGTCCGAATCTCTTTCACGTTCCCCCCTGCGCCGTTCGGCGTCCCGGCATGATGCCGGAGAGTAGACCGGATATCAAGATACATCCGGCGCGGGCATCGCCGCTCTTGAGCGGTGATCGCGGCTTGAGTACAGTATACTTATACTCGTCGGAGGCCCCCGTGCTCGGTTCCCGTGTCGATATGGTGCTCTACGGTCTGCGTCCGGCCGTTATGGTCCGCGGATTCAAAAATAAGATCGATTGGAAACCCGGTAAGGATATTCCGCGCGATATCGTGCGCGGACTGCGCTCGTACCGGAACGACGGTATTTTCGCGTCCCTTAGCGACAACCTCGCCCTAAACTTCTTCGAAGTGTACATGGTCGCCGTCGGCGGCGGGAACCGGGAGGTCGGCGCGATGGCCGCCGTCGCGAACCTCCTGGGATTCATCTCCCTCGTACCCGGGGTGGCCGCGGTCCGCTGGCTCGGCCGGCGCCGCCCGGTCGTCCTCTTCGGCGGCGGCGGGATCGGCCGCCTCATGTACCTCTGCCTCGCCCTGGTCCCGTTCCTCTTTCCCGAGCCTGCGCTCGCGATTCCGGCGGTCATCGTGTTCAACGGCATCCGGGTGTTCATGGGTAATTTCAGTAACCCCGCGTGGACGAACATGACGGCGGACCTCGTCCCCGAACGCGTGCGCGGTTCGTATTTCGCCTCGCGGAACGCCTTTATCGCGGTTGCCGCCACGATCGCCACTTTAAGTTCAGGGTGGATCGTTTCTCGCGGTAACGCGCTTTCCCGGCATCCCCTACTCGGTTACGCATTTTTATTCGCGGCGACTTTCGGGATCGGGATGATCTCGACCTATTACTTTTCTAAAGTCCCCGACCTCTGCGGCGACGAGATCGCCCGCGAGCGCAGGCCGCTCGCCGACCTCGTGCGGGGCTTCCTCGGATATCCCGCCTTCCTCGGCTTCCTCGCTTTTACCTTCCTTTGGAACTTCGCCTTGCAGATATCGGGCCCCTTCTTCAACGTCTACATGGTCCGCGATCTCGGGGCTCCCGCCACGATGGTCGGCTTCGCGGCCGCCGCCACCAACATCATGCAGATATTCGCCCTCCCGTTCTGGGGCCGCTTCGTGGATAAGCGGGGCGATCTCCGCGGACTCGTGTTTACGGGCGCGCTCATTCCGCTGCTGCCCCTAGCCTGGCTCTTGACCACCGAGCCGTGGCACCCCGCCGTCATCAACTTGGCCAGCGGCTTCCTCTGGGCGGGATTCAACTTGGCGAACTTCAACCTACTCCTCAAGATGATACCCGCGTCCGACCGGCAGGAAGGCGCCGCGATGTACCAGGCCCTTGTCCTCCTGTCCACGGTCCTCGGCCCCGTGGTTGGCGCTGAGATCGCGAACGCGGCAGGCTACAAAGCGGCCTTCCTCACTTCTGGCCTCTGCAGATACGTGGCGCTCACCGCTTTGTATTTCCTCATGATACGGCGGCTACGCAAGTCGTGAACGACGAAACCGGCGGCGCGGACGTCGCTCCATCTCGCGCGCTCAGGAAAGGCGCGCTCCCCGATCCCTTCACGCGCGCCCTCTATTCGTGCGCGCCGTACCGCGGCTGCGGTCACGGGTGCCGCTACTGCGATGGGCGGGCCGAGAAGTATTACGTGGAGGGTGACTTCGAGCGCGACATTGAACGCCGGACGAATCTTCCGAGCTTACTCGCGAAAGAGTTGCCGGCGCTCCGCGACCGCGGGATCATTTCCCTCGGGTCCGGCGTTACCGACTGTTACCAGCCATGCGAGAAGGACCACCGCATCACCGAGCGCTGCGTCCCCCTGCTCGCCGACAAGGGCTGGCCGGTCCAGGTCATGACGAAGTCCGCGCTCGTGCGGCGCGACATGGAAGGATGGATGACCGTCAATCGCGGCGGGGGCTTCCTCTTGTTCATGACGGTCACCGCCGTGGACGAAAAAATCCGAGACCTCATGGAGCCTGGCGCTTCCCCGTATCGGGAACGGCTCGAAACCCTCGCGGCCTTTTCGGATGCCGGTGCGGTGACGGGAGCGCTCGCCATGCCGCTCCTTCCGGGCATTTCGGGCGACGAAGCTTCCCTCTGGGCCCTGTTCGGATCGCTCAAGGAGTGCGGCGTCTCGTTCGTCATGCCCGGCGGGCTCACGCTGCGGCCGGGGCGCCAGAAGGATACCTACCTGGAGACCCTTCGCGCCGCGCGGCCCGATCTGCTCGGGGAGTACGGCCGCCTCTATGCCGAAGAACGACCCTCGGGAGCACCGATTCGCGCGGCGTCCGATGCGCTGAAAGTCCGGGCGGGAGCTCTGCTTCGGGAATTCGGCTTGGCATGGACCCTGCCGCACCGTATCCACGCACGCGTACTTCCGCCGCACGATTCCTTCAGGATACTGCTCCGGGATATGGCCGAGCTGTACGCGGAGCGCGGAATAGAGACCCGGCCGCTTTCCG
>JAEWSV010000451.1 GCA_023398155.1 Spirochaetota bacterium | reverse complement strand
ATCACCTTCGGATCGCTCCAATGGTGCGCATGATCCGAAAACATAAGGAAAATATCCTCGTCGTTTTGCCGCGAAAGCATCGCGTACCGGCCGTTGATGCGCCTCGGGAAGAGCGCCATGCCTTTATTCCGTACGGCGTTACCGTTCAGTGTGTTGACTCTGAAATGAAGGAAGTCCCGAGTCTCGATGAGTTGGGGAAGGATCGCGTGGCCGTTATAGGCCGTATACGTGGCGTAATAGACAGATGTCCCGTCTTCGGAGAACCGGACGAAGCGGGCGTCTTCAATGCCGTTGCTTTCGTTGGCGGAAACGGGGAAAATCGCCCGCTCGCCGAGGGAAAGGGTCGGAGAAAAGTCGATTTCATAGTTGGAATCGGCGATCCACTGAACGCGCTGGAGCGTCTCTTTAATGGCTTGTTCCGAGCGGCGCGATTCCCGCTTGATGCGGAGCGCGCACCGGTTCAATTCGCTGCGGGAAAAGATATCCCCGAGCTTATCCATAAGCGCGGCGGAGTGCGCGTTCTCGCAGCCCATCTCGCGCAGCGTCTCCTGGAACCGCATTTTTTCATAGTGGGGATCGCTCTCTACGTCCGGAGTGGAAACGAAGGGAGAAACCGCGTCCATGAGGATCGCTCCCGCCCGGTCGATCAGACCCGAACGGAACTCTATGGACGAGACGTGGCCTTCACCTGTCGCGCGCAGGCTCATGACGAACCGCAGCACCCCCTCTTCGACCCCGCTTTGGTCTGGATGGGGAACGATTGACGGATTGAAGAGGGCGGCCGATTCCAATGAATACTCGCCGGAGAACAGGGCCCCGATGAGGACCTTCCGCGCACGGGAAAGGGATCGGGGATTCATGATCTGGGAAGCTACCCTGTCGTAGTTGGCGAGTAATCGGGACTCGATATCGATGTGCCGGGAAGAAAAATCCCGTAACACTTCCGCGACTTCGATCGTCACGCGATCCTCGCCCAAGGCGAGCGCTCGGGAGAGCGTGGCGGCGACGCGTTGCGCGTCGGAGGGGATGAACGGCCGGAGTATTACGCGTTCGCTTCGGGGAAGAAGGCGCAGATCATGAAAACGCAACCGTGCGCGTTTCATACGGTCCGGCCTTGAGAGGATTCCAAAGGCTGTTCCGCGAAGCGCATCTCCGCCAGCGAGAGGAGAAACGCCAGAGTGGATTCCGCGCCTTGGTTTTCGCTAACCCTATCGGGATGGAGCCCATCCCCGCACCCGCCGCTCCCCGGATCGTACAGCGGCCGACCGATGTCGTTTCGGCCCAGGAACCATTCGAAGGCCCGCTTGGCCTCCTTCATCCAGGCCGCGTCCCCCGTCGCTCGCCGGGCCTCCAGACACGCCGCGACCATCGCCTGCGCTTCGACCGGCTGTTGGTCGAAATCCGCCCTGGCTCCCCCCTTCTTGTAGAACCCGTTGTTGCCGATGGGGCGGAAATTTCCCGCCTGGGTTTTTTGGAGGGAGGCGAGCCAGGAGAGCGACGCGATGCCGATATGCAACGCCTCGGCGTCGTCGAGGCGCCGAGCGCTGAGGATCAAGGCCTGGCACAATCGAGCGTTGTCGTAGGTTACGATGGGTTCGAACCAAGGCCAATCGTCGGTCGCGAATCCTTTCCAAATCCGGACCAGTTTTTCCGTCAGTTTCTCGCAGGCTTCGGTCATGCCGGGGTGACCGGGACTGCACCGCAAAAACTCATGAATGCCCAGTAAGGCGAAGGCCCAGGCCCGGGGAGAAGAAAAATCCAGAACCGCCGGAAGGCCGCGCTCCAAAAGGCTAGCGGACAATTTCCGGTGCCCCTCGTTGCGGGACCTCCCCGCTCCGCAGCCCACGGCCCAAACGACCCGCGCGTGGCTGTCCTTGCTGCCCGCATCCTCAAGCCACTCGCGGCCATAGCTCATGAAATTGCGGAATCGGTTGGTGGTATCGTTGAAGGAAGCCGTCATGAAGGCTAGATAGCTGGTCGCGAGCCGATCCAGGTCTTTCCCCGAGGCCTTGCCGTTGAGATCTTCCATCAACGTACAGAGGATGAAAGCGCGCGCGTTGTCGTCCGCGCAATACCCTTCCCGAAAGTTGGGCACGTTGAACGATGCATGTTGGAAGATACCGGTATCGTCGCTCATCCGCACGATATGGTTCAGGTTGAACGGAGGAAGTTCATAGGGCCTCCCCTCGAGTGTCCAGTCGGCGAAGGCTTTCCGGGGGGCGGCCTTCCGGTCTTCCCTGGCGCGGGCGAAGGACTCAAGGTAGCGCCTCGCGGCCATGGGCCAGACCATGGCCCGCCCCATCTCATACGCCTTTTCGCGTGTCGCCAGCAGCCGGCGCTCGTCTCCCAGAAACGTATGCACAGCCTCCGCTATGGAAGTCGAATCCCGGAACGGCACCAGGATGCCGCGGTTTTCGGCGAGCAGCTCCTGCGCGTGCCAGTACGGAGTGGAGATGACCGCCTTGCCCGCCCCGAATACGTACGCCAAAGTTCCGGAGGTGATCTGAGCCTCGTTCAGGTACGGAGTTATGTAGATATCCGTCGCGCCGATGAACTCTTTCAGGTCCTCCAAAGAGACGAAGCGGTTGTAGAAGATGACGTGGGCCTTGACGCCCAGATCGTCGGCCAAACGTTCCAAGCCCAGCCGGTAATTCTCGCCTTCGCGGGCCACCAGGTGCGGATGCGTGGCGCCCAGCACGAGATACACCACTTCCGGATGTAACTTCACGATCTCGGGCAAGGCGTTGATGACGTACTCGATACCTTTACCCGGGCCGAGTAGGCCGAAAGTGAGCAGCACCGTCCGACCTTCGACCCCGAATTGAGCTTTATAGAAACCGGAATCGATGAAGGGAATCTCGGGGATACCATGGGGGATGACGTCGATACGCGTCCGCTGGACGCCATAGGTTTCCCTCAGTATTTCGGCGCCCTTATCGGCCATCACCACGAGGCGGTCGCTGCGACGCACCAACTCATCCATAACGTTGCGTTGATCGGCATTCGGATCGCGAAGCACCGTGTGCAAAGTCGTTACTACCGGCATGCGGACTTCCTTGAGGGCGGCCAGGATGTGGCTACCCGCGGAACCTCCATAGATGCCGAACTCATGCTGCACGCAGAGCACTTGGGCGTTGTTGAAGTTGAGGAAGTCGGCCGCGCGCCGGTAGGAATCGAGATCCTTCTCCTCTATTTCAAAACGCACGCGTTTGGGATAGTCGTAGGGTTCCACCCCGTCGTTTACCGCGCAAGCATAGCATTGGGAGGCGGGGGCCTCCGCTGCAACCGCCTCGCACAAGTCCTGGGTGAAGGTCGCGATGCCGCAAAGGCGAGGGAAGAACCCCCCGATGAATGCGATCCTATCCGGTAGCGGGGAATCCATGCGGCGGTGCCTGCCTCAAGCTCGGCTTTCGTACGGCTACGATCGCCTCATTGTAGCCTGTCCAAAGGAATGATGATAGAGAACCGGCAGCTCATACGTCCGGGAACGCGCCCAATGGCGCGGGCGGCGACCCATCCGGCAGCCCCCTGAGC
>JAEWSV010000402.1 GCA_023398155.1 Spirochaetota bacterium | reverse complement strand
GAAACTTCGCCCGTTCCGCTCGTGCCGAAGGCGAAGGGTCCGGAGAGGTCCACGGCGTACCAGGAAGCCGCGCCGAGGGCGCTCGGATCTCCCGAACCGGCGCGGGCGCCCGCGTCGAACTCGAGATCGTAGGCCCATGCCGCGCGGGACGATAGGCTGAAAGCGAGAAGCGCGAGGGCGGCGAGGCCGCTCCGGAGTCTTCGCGTGCGATTCGGTCCAGTCATCGGTTTTTCCTTTCCCTGCTTACGGCGGCGTCGATGGCCGCGAGCGTTCCGCCCGCGGCCAATTCTTTGGCGACGATCCGCGCGATCCGATCCGCCCTCAATCCGAACGATCGTCCTCGGGCGAATACCGCGATGAGGGAATCTATCCTGTCCGTCTTTATCGACGAGCCCGCGACGGCCGCCGCGAGTCCGAGGCGCGCTTCGTCATCCACGATGCGCGACGGGTCCACGGCGGCGAGCATCGCGATCGTCGCCGAGACGCGCTCCGCGGTCGCACCTACGGCGACCGCCTCCTTGACGACCGTCCTGAATTCCTCAGGGGAAACGGAAGAGCGCAAGGAGAGGGCGCCGGCCGACAGCGCGCGCTCCCGCGATTCGGCGGTCATGCGCAGGGCCGATCCATCGAGCTCGCGGGCCATGAATACGAGGCGCGACGCTTCCTCTTCCATCGTCCTCAAGAGCCGGTCGGCTGCCGCCCGCTTGCTGACGCCTTCCTTGAGCCGCTCCAGGAAAAGGCGCTCGGGCACGGCGGCTGCCGTTACCGCTTCGGCCGCCGTTATCAAGCCGGACGCGATGGCCGCGTACGGCTTCGCGCCTTCGGCCGAAGCGAGCCAACGGCCGGTCTCCTGGCCGAAGACCGTACCGGCGCCGCAGAGGAGGAGCGCCGCGAACACCGCCCGAACGCGAACCGGTCCGCTCATTTGCCCTTCTTGCTTTTTTCCGAGCTCTTCGCGGCTTTTTTTGCCGCGTTCTTTCCGTTGGCCGCGTTCTTCCGCTCGGCTTTGGCCAACTTCGTCGCCATCCGGCTCCCCTTCCCGGTCTTATCGGAAGATTCTATGCGAAGAGTCTGCCGCAGCCGCGCCCGGGCTTCCTGGTAGGTGTTCCCGAGCCGGATGGAGCGCTCCACCCGGAGCGCCGCGGCGAATGTCCGTTCGGCGTGGGCTTCCGCGGTCTCTCCCGCCCGCGCTTCGACCGTCGCGCGGACCAGCTGCCGGGTGAGCTCCGAAGGCGAGAAGCCGGCTTCCTCTTGGACGGTATCCCAGGCACGTTCCCACCGAATCCGGTCCGCGTCGGGATCCGCCGGCTGGGCAAAGGCGCCGAGGACGGCGAAAACAGCGAACAACGTGGACGCTATGAACGCGCTCCGCATACCGGGCCTCCTCATAACCGAATCAGGGCGCTCTCGCCGCCGAACCCGTCGTCGATCCGCTCCGTCGCGGCCGGGTCGACGACCCACGAGGTGCCGTCGACCAAGAAATTGTACGAATACGTTTGGCCCCGTTTGAGCCTGATCGTCCGCTCCCAGAGTCCGGATGCGGTCTTATTCAGCGCCAAACCTTTCGGATCCCAAGACGAGAAATCCCCCGCGAGGTATACGGTTTTCGCGCCGGGGGCTTCGAGAGTAAACCGCACTTCCATGGTTTCCCGGTCGCCGCCTGAGAGGCCGACGACGACGAGCGCGCAGGCTGCGAGAGCCGCGACCGCGGCGAAGGGCCAAGCTCGGCGCGGCGCCGGAACGAACCGGGCGGGGCCGGCCTTGGACGCGGCTCCGATATCTGCCATGACCCGATCGGCCAGGGCGCGTCCTTCTGCGCTCGGCTCCGGCCGCTGCGCGTTTTCCCCGTCGCGGCCCGCGAGCGCGAAAAAGACCGGGAACGCGGTTCGGCACGCGTCGCACGACGCGACGTGCGCGGCCGCGCGCCGCAATTCATCGGCGCCGAGTTCGGTTCCTGCTTCCCATGCGGCGACGATCCGCCGCGAATCCGCGCACTCCATACCTATAGTACTCCGTCATCCCCGTTTCGGTTGCGCTCCGCGAGTTCTTCCCGGAGCTTTTTCCGCGCTCGGAACAAGCGGGACTTGACCGCCTCTTCTCCGACGTTCAGCGTCTGGGCCGCCTCGGCGATCGATAACTCCGCGAAATAGTAGAGTTCGACGGCCGTCCGCAAATCGCCCGAAAGCGACCGTACCTCGTTCCGGACGCGCTCGGTCTCCATCCTCCGCAGCGCGTCTTCCTCGGGGTCCTGATCCCGCTCCACCGCGGCCTCGAACCCTGCCCGCTCGACCTTTTCGCGCTCCGAAGCGCGTTTGAGCCAGCCGGTCCGGGTCCGGTTGGCCGCGATCGCGAAGAGCCAGGCGGCGAACGATCCGCCGAGCTTGAAAGTCCGTAAGGATCGGAACGCGCGCGCGAACGTCTCCTGGGCAGCGTCCGCCGCGTCCTCCTCGGAGGCGGACCGGGAGCGGCAGAAGGAGAGCATGCGGTCGGCGTATTTTAGCACGAGGAAGCGAAACGCTTCCGTATCACCGCTCAAGGTGCGGTGGACGGCGCGTATGTCCTCTTCGTCCGATTCGGCCGTGGCCATGGCCGCCACTATACATCGCATCCGAGCGATTTACAAAAAAGCGCGAAACCGCGCAACCGAAACGGCGAGCGGGGAGTATCCAGGACGATTCTTCACCACAGGAGGCGAATATGAATCGATCGAAGCTTCTT
>JAEWSV010000394.1 GCA_023398155.1 Spirochaetota bacterium | reverse complement strand
CGGATCATCACCATGATGAGGCTCGCGCTTATGCCTTTTCCCGCCACGTCGCCCATCACGAGGTAAACCCGATCCTTACGCGCGACGATCACGTCGTAATAATCGCCGCAGACGCCGCGGGCGGGGGAGGAGAAGCTGCCGAACGAGGCATGGGGAAGATCGGCGATCCGTTTCGGTTGCAGTGCCTTCTGGATATCGGCCGAGATGGAGGCGGCGGTATCGATATCCGATTTCTCCGTCACTTCCTGGAAGGAGAAGACGTTGTTGATGACGAGGGAGGCGAAGCTCGCCAATAGCACGGCGCGGTCGAAATCCGCGTCCGCGAAGGGGGCCGCGTTTCGCTTCCGCGCCACCACGCCGACGCCGATCACGCGGTCTTCGATGAGGAAGGGTACCGCGATTACGCTGCCGACGGGCTCGGAGGCGTGGATGAAAATGCGCGGATCGGCCGAAGCGTCTTCGATGAGGGCGGCCTTGCCCGTCTGCGCGGTCTCGCCGATGAAGCCTTCGCCGACCTTGACCTTAAGTTCGCGCAGCCATTCGGCGCGGCCTTCCCGCGTTCGGGGCACTTCGTCGGGCACGCGGGAGATCGGCGGGAAATCGCCGTGGACGGCGTAGGTCCCCACCACGTCTTCGAAATCGTCTATCATGAGCACGAGCGATCCGGACGCCTTCGTCTCCGCGGCGAGGGTCTGCGCCACGTAGTCCATGAGCTTGTCGAGATCGGCTCCGGCCCGCAGGGAGTCGGAAGCGTGGAGCACGAAGCCGTAGAGCGTGTCGATGTTGTCCGAGAGCGCGTCGCGGTCGATGACCAATCTCCGCTCCAAGGCTTTCCCGTAGTCGAGGATGACCGCGAGGTACATCACGTAGGAAGCGGGAATGACGATGCGGTTGAGAAGGAGATCGCCGCCGGGAAAAAAGAGGTCGAAGGCGGGAGGGAGGAGGATGGCTACGACGAGCCACCCTTTGCCGCTTGCGGACAAGGACGCTTCGAGCTCCTCTCCGGACGGCATCCCCAGCGCGACGAGCGCGACGACGGCCGCGGCGGCGGGAGCGATGCGGAGCATGAGGGAGGGGGCCGTACCGACGGCGGCGAGCGCGAGCGGAATGAGGGCGACCGCCGACGCTACGGCGCACGCGATGCCGAAGGATCGGCGCCGGGTCTTCCAGGTTATCGCTCCTACCGCGAAAAGGGGAACCGCGGCGGAAGCCAAGGCCGCCACTCCCTCAGCGGGAACGTATTCGCCGACGATATCCCTGAACACGAGAAAAACGAGCGCCCCGTAGGTCCAGGGCGCTACTCCAAGCGCATCGTTTTTCGAGAGCACGCCGACGCTCATAGCTATGGCGGCTTCAAGGAAGAGCTTAATGATTAAGGGGGTTGCCAAGAACCCTTGCATGATTTCCGCGAGCATCATCCGATTTCCAACCCGACGAGTGGATTCTGCGCTGTATCGAGGTGCGCCCTCGGCGGACTAACCCCCGGAAGGCCGTGGAAAAGCGTTCCCGCGATCCCTGGTTCGAAGTGTACCATCGAAGAAAAACACCGTCAAGCGAATGGGCGGAGCGGGCGGAGCGCTTTGCGATCCGGTTAGCTGGCGCGAACCGGCTGCGAAGGCCGCCGACCGCCCGCAGGGGGCGCGGCAGTCTCCGCCTCTTAACGCTCTAGTTTCCGGTATACATAACGATGCGGGCGGTCGGCGGAGGCGCCGAGTTTTTCGCGCCGCCATTCGGCGTATTCTGACCAGTTGCCGTCGAACCACACCACTTCGCCGTCCTCAAAGGAAAGGATGTGCGTCGCGACGCGGTCGAGGAACCACCGGTCGTGGCTGATGACGAGGACGACGCCCGCGAAGGTATCGACGGCTTCCTCGAGGGCGCGCATCGTGTTGACGTCCAGATCGTTCGTCGGCTCATCCAATAGCAGGACGTTGGCGCCGTCCTTGAGCATGAGGGCCATATTGAGGCGGTTTCGCTCGCCGCCGGAAAGAACGCCGACCTTTTTCTGCTGGTCGCCGCCCGAGAAGTTGTACCATGAGCAGTACGCTCGCGAATTGACTTCCTTGGTACCACCGAGCTTGATGATGTCGAGGCCGTCGGAAAGCTGCTCCCAAACGGTCTTTTCAGGGTCGAGCCTATCGCGCATCTGGTCCGCGTAGGCGATCTTGACCGTCTCGCCGAGTTTGATTTCCCCTGAATCGGGTTTTTCCGCCCCGGTGATCAGTTTGAAGAGTGTGGTCTTTCCCGCGCCGTTCGGGCCGATGATGCCTACGCAGGCGCCGGGCGGGACGGTGAAGTCGAGGTCCTGGAAGAGGACCTTATCGTCGTAGCCTTTCGCGAGTTTCTTGGCTTCCACGACGACCTGGCCGAGCCTCGGCCCCGCGGGAATGGTGATCCGGTTCTCCTTGACCTTCTCCCGCGCGTCGTCCTGGAGTAGCTTCTCGTACTGGGCGATGCGGGCCTTGCTCTTCGCGTGGCGGCCCTTGGGACTCATCCTGATCCACTCGAGCTCGCGCTCCAGGGTCTTGCGTCGCTCGCTCTCGCCCTTCTCCTCCTGCGCGAGCCGAGCCTGTTTTTGCTCTAGCCAGCTGGAATAGTTTCCCTTCCACGGGATTCCTTCGCCGCGGTCCAGTTCGAGGATCCAGCCCGCGACGTTATCCAGGAAGTACCGATCGTGGGTTACGGCGATGACGGTGCCTTCATATTGTTGGAGGTGCCGTTCGAGCCAGGCGATGGTTTCAGCGTCCAGGTGATTGGTCGGTTCGTCGAGGAGGAGGATGTCGGGCTTGCTGAGGAGGAGCCTGCAGAGCGCCACCCGACGCTTCTCGCCTCCGGAGAGAAGGTCCACGACTTGGTCCTGAGGCGGACAGCGGAGCGCGTCCATGGCGAGATCGAGGCGGCTGTCCAGATTCCAGCCGTCCACCGCTTCTATTTTCTCTTGCAGCTTGGCCTGCTTGTCTGCCAGTTTATCGAAATCCGCATCCGGTTCGCCGAACGCCTCGCTCACGGCGTCGAATTCCCGGAGGAGATCGACCACGTCCTGGACGCCCTCGGAGACGACTTCCTTGACGGTCTTGCCGCTCTCCAGGAAAGGCTCCTGCTGGAGGAATCCGACGGTGTATCCCGGACTCGCCGAAGCCTCTCCGACGAATTCCGTATCGACTCCGGAGAGTATCTTGAGGAGGCTCGACTTACCGGAGCCGTTGAGGCCGATGACGCCTATCTTGGCGCCATAAAAATAGGAGAGGCTGATGTCTTTGAGGACCTGCTTGGTACCGTGCTTCTTAGAGACGCGGTACATCGAATAAATGATCTTCTTGTCGTCTACGGTCGGTGCCATGGGCGGGAGTATAGCTTAAAACTCATCTCATGGGGAGAGGCCCAGCCCGCGCGCTAGTCCGGGCCCCGGACGGCTCCGTTAGCCGATCATCCAGACCGCTCCCCAGTGCGCCACGGCGCCCGCGAGTACGAAGGCGTGCCAGGTGACGTGGGTGCCGCGGCGTATCTTCTGGCGGTACCAGATAGTGCCCAGAGTGTAGGAGAGTCCCCCTGCGATGAGTAGGACAATGCCCGCAACGGGGACCGAACCGATGAGGGCTTTCCAGCCGAGGACTATAGCCCAACCCATGAGGATATAGACGGCTACTTCGATCTTTTTGAGGGCTTCCACCCCGACGGCATAGAGCGTGATGCCGAGGATCGCCAGGCCCCACTCCGCGCCGAAGAGCGTCCATCCCCAGGCGCCCTTCAAGGAGAGGAGGCAAAAGGGGGTATAGGTTCCCGCGATGAGGATGTAGATGGCTCCGTGGTCCAGGACGCGGAGGACCCGTTTGGTCCCTTCGTGCTGGATGGCGTGGTAGAGGGTCGAGGCCAGGAATAGGATGATCATCGAGGCGCCGTAGATCGCGTAGGCGGTTACGGCGCGCGGGTCCGCGGCCGTGCCGCCGAGCTTGCCGCTTCCGCGGAGGACGAGCATCACGAGTCCCGCGACGGCGAGGAGCGCGCCGATCCCGTGTAGGATGGAATTGGCGATTTCTTCGCCGGGGGTCTGGAAGGGGAGCGGGGTGCGCGTCTTTCGTTGATTCATCGAACGATCCATCCTTGCTATCGGTTTCTCTTTAAGACACCGCCCCGTCGTCTTGGGTTGCGGCCTTTTCTTCCCAAAGGAGCGTACTCCCGGCGTCATCTTCTCCAAGCGCCCGTACGAGATAGGGCAGAGTCTCTTCAAGTACCGCCTTGAGCGTCCACGGCGGATTGAGGACGAGGAGGCCGCTTCCGCACATACCCCGACCGTCGTCCCGCTCCCGTTTGACGCGGAGAGCGGCCGCGCAGCGCGAGCGCGAATGGAGGCTCATGATCCGATCCGGAAGCGCGCGCGCTTCCTCCCGCTCCAAAAGCGGATACCATACGATGTATATTCCGCTCGCGAAGCGCCGGAGCGCATCGGACAGCGTCGCGACGACCGCGTCGTATTCGTTCTTCACCTCGTAAGAAGGATCGATGAGGACGATGGCCCGACGCGACGGCGGCGGCAGGAGGGCACGGAGACCGGAAAGCCCGTCCGCTCTCCGTACCCGGATCCTTCGATCCTTCACGAAGCGCTCCGCCAGCGCGGCGTGGTCCGTCGGGTGCAGTTCGAAGAGGAATCCTTGGTCGCCGTCGCGGAGGAGGGAGGAGGCGATCGCGGGAGACCCTGGATACGAGGCCGGACCTTCCTTCGCCCGATAGGCTTCCAAGAGCGCGAGATAGTCCGCGACGGCCCGCGGCGCCCCGCCGCTATCCGCGAACGCGCGGAGCCGTTCCGCCCCGTTTCTCCACTCCTCGCGTTCGGCCGCGTACCCCTCGGAGAGGGTGAAGGCGCCGGCCCCCGCGTGGGTGTCGACGTAGCGGAACGGAGTCTCCTTCTTGCCGAGATGGGCGAGGCAAGAGAGAAGGACGAGGTGTTTGAGGACGTCCGCGTGGTTGCCCGCGTGGTAGGCATGTCGGTAGCTGAGCACGGACGCATCATAGCGGAGAATGCCGTGACCGGCTACCGAACGCCTTGGTCTTGATCGCGTGGAGGCAGGAGTCCACCGTCCCCTTGGGAATCCCGAGGACGTCGGCTATCTCTTTATTGGTCGCGTCCTTGCTCGCCCGCGCGAGCCGCGCTCTCATGGAGTCCAGCCGCTTCCTCCCCCGCGACAGCCTCCGCTCCATCTCGGCACGGTGCGCGGATCCTTCGGGCGCAGCCTTGAGCCTCGCCTCGAAGGCTACGCAGCGGTAATATTGTGAGGCCGCGCGCGTTTCGAGGTCCCTGAT
>JAEWSV010000320.1 GCA_023398155.1 Spirochaetota bacterium | reverse complement strand
GAATACATCCAGATGCTCCCCCTCGGCGACCCCAAATCGGGCGCGCTTGACGGCTGGGTCGGCTTCAACGTCGAAGACTACATCTACATCAACAAGGGCGGCCAGCGCTTCGTCTCCGAGGCCGAACGCCGCGACGTCATGACCCAGGCCCTCCTCAAGCAGAAGGACCAGCTCATGTACATCGTCTGCGACGCCCACTCCATGCCTACTCCGCAGACCAAGAACAGCTTCAACCAGACCGCCGAGCAGTGCGTGAAGCAGGGCAGCGCGTTCACCGCGAACACCATCGAAGAACTCGCCGTCCAGATCGGCGTCGATCCCGCGGCCTTCCGCAAGACCGTGGACGAGTACAACGTCGGCGTGGAGACCAAGAACGATCCCTTCGGCAAGAAGCTCCTCGGGCAGAAACTCGACAAGCCGCCGTTCTACGCGAGCCCCCGCATCCCGACCGTCCACCACACCATGGGCGGCGTGAAGATCACCCCCAAGGCCCAGGTCGTCGGCGTCGACGGAAACGTCATCCCCGGCCTCTTCGCCGCGGGTGAAGTCTCAGGCGGCATCCACGGCTCCAACCGCCTCGGCGGCAACGCCCTGGCCGACACCATCGTCTTCGGCCGCATCGCCGGTCAGAACGTGGTTGCCCTGAAATAACGATCCGACTAAGAAAAACCGGCCCGGTCTACTGACCGGGCCGGTTCCCCTCCCGCGGCCCGCTGCTCGTACAGAGCGCGATGCGGGACCGTGCGCGGACGTTCATGGGCGCAGACGCTCATGCGTGCGGACGTCAGCGGGCGCAGACGCTCGCGGGCAGGTCATGGTACTTTATACCTATGATCGATACCAACGCGGTTTGGGAATTCTTTTCTCCGTTCGCCCATATACCCGGAAAATACGAATGGTGCAGGATACACAGTCCGACGCACGGAACCTTCGACTGTTTCATCGTGCTCGGAGCCTCGACGGCCGTTCCGCCGTCGGTGTACGTAAGCGCGGATAACGGCGAACGCTTCATGCGGGAACGGTATCCGGAAAGCGCGACGTACCGAGTCGGTCAACGGCGGCTCCGCATCCGCTCTTCCTCCGACGGCTGCGACGTGCGCGGATTCTTGCGCTCGGAAACCGGGCCCGTGCGCCGGGCCGCCATGCGGTTCTCCGCGGAACCTGCTCAGCTTCCCGCGGCGATTCCCTACGGAGGGCAGGATTTTCCGGTATGGGGCGGACGTTGGGCCTGTGAAGGCGTAGACCTCGTCCGCGAGGGTCGCTGCGACGGGTCGATCCGCTTCGCGGACGGTACGGCCGTCGTCCTCCGTAAGGAGAGCTGCGCGGTCACGGCGGGGAGTTTCGCCCGCATCGCGCCGCTCGCGCGGCGCCCGCGGTAGCTCGCCAGCGGCCACGGTAGCCCGCTTCAGCGAGCGGCGATCCTGACCGTTCTCGCAGAAGCGAGCAGGTCGGTCACCAAGTACTCCTTTCCTCTCGTGTAGTCGTGCCTGAAGAAGACGGTCATCTTCATGCGCGAAAGGTCAAAAATGTAGGAATAAATAGTCGGATAAGTACCTTCCTGATGCGCCGCGTCGAGGAGACGGACGAGGTCGGCGGGAATGAGCTTACCGGTTTCTCCGGAGAGCCCCGCCGAAATTTTCTCGTAGCGCTCGCAGGGATACCATCCGAGCGAGGTATCCGTGAGGTGGAAGTTGGTCGCGGCGAGGTAGGCGCTCCCCTTAACGACGCGAACCTGGCCGCGGTTGTACTCCACGACGCAGGAGGCGCCTTTCCGGTCCGCTAGGAATAGGTGTTCGTTCGCCAGATTGGGGAAATCGTTCTTTTCGATATACGAGAGCGCCTCATCCACGGTCGCGCAGGTCTTGAGGATCTCCACCGTGGCGTCCAACGGCAGCGGTTTCCTCCCGGGGCGGGCGGCGAAGCGCTGGGGAGGAACCACCGCCCAATCGAAGCAGAGTCCCTCCGAATTGATGCCGGCCTGGACATAATCGGGAAGGTAGGACGCCCACCCGAAGGCGACGTAACCGTAGGCCCCGTCTCGCGCGGGACAGGTCATGAACGCGGGATCGGCCGCCGTCCAGTCTTCGTTGCCGCAGAAGTAAGTCCCGGCCTCAGTCCTGCAGAAAAAGATGCTGCACGGGTGAACGGGAACGCCCCCCTGGAACAAAAGCACCGACCCGATGAGCGCCATCGCGAGTCGATTCCCCATTTTATCCTCCCCGGCTCTCGCCTGCCCAGACTGAGGGGCCGGGAGCCGCGCATGATTTACTTGTCCGCGTAAAAGGGCCGGGATACACTACAGCCGTTATCGTGATCGAAACAAGATACGTGCGGTTCCGATCGAGGCGGCAACATGCAGAGAGAAATCGTGTCGACGACCGACGTCCTTGACGCCGAGGGTAAATTGGCGGTATCCGGCTGGGCGCGCACGGACCTGTTCAGGTACGACCCGTCCAGGATCCGCACGGGAAGGCTCTCCGTCAAGGCCTGGGATTTCTGGGAAATCTACAATGAGGATTACCGCGTCATCCTCAACATCTACGACATAGGGTACGCGGGAGTCGCGCAGTTCGGTTTCACCTCGTTCAAGAAGAAGCGGACCGTCGGGAGGAGCATCGTGAAGTTGTTTCCGCGAGGCTCCATCGGTAATCCTCCCGTCCTGAATTACGCCGTGCCGTTGGAAGTAACCTCTCAGCGCGACCGGATGCGTTTCTCCCGGAGCGGGGACGAAGTCGCTCTCGAGTGCGTTTTTCCCAAAACCCGATCCGGCGCGGCCGTTTCGTTCAAGGCGACCTTGAACGTCGATCGCAGGATGGAAAGGATGGTCAACGTGATCCCGTTCAGGGATCCGAAACGGTTCGCCTACGCGATTAAGATGAATTGCCTACCCCTCCGGGCGGACGCCGTCCTCCAGGTCGATGATGAACGAATCGTCCTCGGCATGGAAAGCTCCTTCGGGGTCCTGGACTGGACCCGCGCGGTCTTCCCGTATACGAACCGCTGGAAATGGTGTTCAGCCTCGGGCCGGCTCCGCGGCGTCCCCTTCGGTTTCAACCTCGATTACGGGTTCGGGACTGAATCGAGCAAGAACATGCTCTTCCTTGACGGCGTGGGGCACCACGTGGACGAGATAGCGTATCAGCACGACCCGGCCGACCTCGCGAAGGACCTGGCCATCACGAGCAACGACGATCGGGTCAACCTGGTCCTCCGCCCTACCTTCGTGGAGCGCCCCGGCACCGACCTCGGCATACTCGCCATGAAGGGCGTCGCCGCCTACGGATTCTTCACGGGAAGGGTCGTCCTGGACTCGGGAGAGGCCCTCGAGATCCGGGAGAGCGACCGGCTCTTCGGCTGGGCGGAGGAATACTTTCAACGGTGGTGATCGGCGGAAATCCGAGCCCTGAATAGAGAGCGCGCCGGAATGAGGGGGAAGACCGTGAGCGCGGTCGCTGCCAGGGATACCAGGAACAGGGGCTCGGTCGGCACCAGCCCCTCCACCCCGTTAACCACGCTCTTCACCCCGAAGGAGGCTATGGCGAAAGAGGCGATCGCGGGCCCCACGATCATGGGAAAACCCGTAGCGAACAGAGCCCGGACGCCTTCGAACTGCCCGCGTTGGTCCTCGGGGAAGAGATTCTTGAGCCAAGCGGTGAGCGTCTGCATCATGAGGATATAGCCGAGTCCCGCGCAGAAGACGCCGACGAACAGGGGTATGAGCGAGCGGGTGAGCGAGATCACGAGAAGCCCGGCGCAGGTGACGACGATGGCCGCCAGGATGACCGCAGGGGATTTGCCCCGGTCGATCAAGCGCGCGGCGGGAAAAGTGAATATCACCGCGGCCAATAGGCCGACGCCCTGGATGACGCCGGTCATCGAATAATCGAGGCCTATGTAGCTCGTGAAATAGATGGTGATGTAGGGAAAGTAGACGTTGAAGCCGATGAAGTAGATCAGCATGACAGTGAAGACCCAGGCGAGCTCGCGGTTCGCGAGGAGGGTCCGGTAGCTGAACACCGAAGCGAATTGGCGCCAGTATCCCGCGCCGTCCTTCTTCGGCACGAGGGTCGGCGCGTCCTTCAACAGGAAGAGTGTCGCTATCCCCGCGGCGGCTACCGCGGAGCCCATGACGATGAAGAACGGGAAGAAATCGATGGCGTCGATGACTATGCCCGATACCACCGCGCCGAAAATTGTGGCGAGTACGGGCATGGCCGCGAAGGCCCCGCCGATCTTCCCGCGGTTGGCCGCGGTGGAGATATCCGTGGTCCACGGACAGAACGCGCCGTCGTACCCGAGCGAACCGAAGAAGCTCATAATCGCGTCGGCGGCCACGACTACGGTCGCGACTAGGAAGAGCGGGCTCTTGGGTAGGAATTGGGTGGCGCCGAAGACGACGGTGAAGAGCCCCCAGAGTACGTATCCCGCGGCGATGAAGGGCTTCCGCCTGCCCGCCCTATCGCTCCAGGTCCCGATGAGGAACGCGGAGAGCGTGGTTACCGTGGCGCTGACTCCCACCATCCACGAGACGATGTAAGGGCTCGGGGCGATCTTCGCGTACACGAAGGCGTTGAACCACGAGTTCTCCACGTTCCAGCAGATCTGCCCCGCCATGCCGAGCAGCCAGATGAGGGTCCAGTTCTTGAAGCCGATTCGGTCCATACCCTATCTTGAGGCCGGCCGGCGGCATAGTCAACCGCGCGCCGCTCTACGCCGCCTTCGGGACGCGCACCCACCGGGTCGCGATGAAGTTGACGACGGCGATGACGACGCCGGTGAGGAAGACCCACTGGTACCCGAAGCGGTCCCAGACGAGGCCGGAGAGCAAAGCCACCGAGATGGAGAAAACGTGGTCGATGGAGATGCCCATGGCCAGGGTGGGAGCTACGTCGGCGGGAGTCTCGGCGGTTTTCTTTAGCCAGACCGAACGGGCCATACCGAAAGACATGAGCAAGGAATCGGCCACGTAGCAGACGCAGACGACGGCGAAGGCGATGTCCTCCGGGAATAGGAAGCGGGCCAGGCCGTAGAAGAGGCAGACGGGAATGAGTATGAAAGCTTCAAGGCCCAGGATGAAACGCTCGCCGAGGGTATCCACGGCCTTGCCGATGATGGGCTGGAAGACGACGCCGGCGAGCCCGCCGGCGAAATAGAGGGCGGCCATCACGGAGGTGGGCTTCCCGTAAACCGAGACGATGACCCAGGGCGCGAAGGTGATGAAAAGCTGCTTCCGCGTTCCGTACAGGATTGAGAGAAGGTAGAAGAGGCCGTACCGCTTCTTGAGCACTAGGGCGGGCGCCTTTCGGTCCTTGGGCGGGGCGGACATGAGGGCCAGGGCCGCCGTTCCGCCGAGGAGAACCAGGGCGGTCAGGATGAAATTGAACTTGAAGGAAAGCCCGAACATACCGAAGCCGATGAAGACAGCGGCGCCCCCCGCAAGTTGGGCGAGGTTTTTGACGGCGTTCGCCTTGCCAAGAAGGGTTCCCTCCCCGCCCTCCGCGGCGAGTTCCATACCTATGGACTGCTGGAGAGGCAGGAAGACATGCTGACCCAGGCTATACATGAAGAGCCAGCCGGTCATGGCGGAGAAAGTAGGTGAAAAGAGGCCGAGGAGCGCGATACCGGCGGCCTGAAGGGCGAAGGCGATGGCGCCGATGCGCCTGCCCGGCAGGAAGGCCAGGAGGGCGGCGACAAAGACGTTGAGGAAACCGGGAACCTCACGGGGAAGTTCCAGGCCGCTCCGTGCCAAGCCGCCGATGTCCCAACTGGATTTGAGGAAATTGTTGAAGGAAGAATCGACCATGGCGCCGGCGAGGCCCATGCAAACGATGGCGATGAAGTATTTGCCGATGTCGGCGCGGGCGGTTTTGCCGTTCATGCGTTCCCTTTGGCGTCAGTTCCTGAAGCTGTGAATGGGTGCCGGGATGCGGCCGCCGCGGGCGATGAATGCCTCGCTGCCGAAGGGATTGACCGCCATGATCGGCGCTCCGCCGAGGAGGCCGCCGAATTCCGCCCAGTCGCCGGCTTTCTTACCGGGCACGGGAATGACGCGGACCGCCGTGGTCTTGTTGTTGACCATGCCGATGGCCATCTCGTCCGCGATGATCGCGGAGATGGTCGAGGGGCTCGTATCGCCGGGGAGCGCGATCATGTCGAGGCCCACCGAGCATACGCAGGTCATGGCCTCCAGCTTATCCAGCGACAGGGCGCCAGAGCGTACGGAGGCGACCATGCCCTCATCCTCGGAGACCGGGATGAAGGCGCCCGAGAGGCCGCCGACCTGGGTGGAGGCCATGACGCCGCCCTTCTTCACCATATCGGTGAGCATGGCGAGGGCCGCGGTCGTACCGTGGGTACCCGCGGCCTCAAGGCCCATCTCCTCAAGGATGCGGCCGACGGAGTCGCCGACCTCGGGCGTGGGCGCCAGGGAGAGGTCCAGGATGCCGAAGGGCACGCCGAGGCGGCGAGCCGCCTCCATGCCGACGAGCTGGCCCATACGGGTGATCTTGAAAGCGGTCTTCTTGATGACGTCCGCTATCTCGTCGAAGCTCGCGCCGCGGTGGGATTCCAGGGCGGCCTTGACGACGCCGGGGCCGGAGACGCCGACGTTGAGCGTAGCCTCGCCCTCGCCCGGTCCGTGGAAGGCGCCGGCCATGAAGGGATTGTCCTCGGGGGCGTTACAGAAGACGACGAGCTTGGCGCAGGCGAGTCCGTCGCGCTCCGAGGTCAGGGCGGCGGCGGCCTTTATCACCTCTCCCATGCGGCGCACGGCGTTCATGTTGATGCCGCTTTTGGTGCTCGCCACGTTGACCGAGGCGCAGACGCGATCGGTGGTCGCGAGGGCGGAAGGGATGGAAGCGAGGAGCCGCTCGTCCCCGCGCGTAAAGCCTTTCTGTACGAGGGCCGAGAAGCCGCCCACGAAATCGATGCCGAGTTCCTTGGCGACCTCGTCGAGGACCGCGGCATAGGGGGTATAGTCCACATCGTCCGAGGAACCGGCCACGAGGGCGATGGGGGTCACCGAGACGCGCTTGTTGATGATGGGCACGCCGTATTCCACCTCGATGTCGCGGCCCGTCTTAACGAGGGGGCCGGCGACGCGGAGGAGTTTCTCCCGCATGCGGCGGCGCGTCTCGCTTCCCGAGGCCGAAGCGCAATCGAGGAGGGAGACGCCGAGGGTGATGGCGCGGATGTCCAGCTTCTGACGGAGGAACATGTCCACCGTCTCTTTGATCTCGAAGGGCGTGAAGAGCATACGATCCCTAAATCCGGTGCATGGCGCTGAAAACGCGCTCGTGCATGACCGACATGGACACGCCCATGCCGGTACCGAGCGCGTCGAGTTCCGACTTGACGGTCGCCAGGGGTTTGCTGCTCGCGGACAGGTCCACCATCATCATCATGACGAAATTGCCCGAAAGCACGGTCTGGCTGATGTCCTCGATATTGATGTTACGCTCGGCGAGGAAGGCGCTCACCTTGGCGATGATGCCGACCCGATCGCTGCCGACTACGGTGATGATGGCGTTCATGCGGTCTCCTCTAAACTACCGTGGGGATTGTATCGAATCCGCCATAGCGCGCCAAGCAGCGGGCAAAAAGTTTCCGTCGACCGGAAGAAGGCCGCTTTCCTTGAAAGGCGCCGCGCTATTGACCCCGGAAGCGGCCATCCCTAGAATGCATAGAGGAGTTCATCATGGATATTCGAACCATCCAAGAGCGCGGCGCGCAACTTTTCGCCTCCGGTTACAATTGCGCCCAATCGACCTGCGCGGCCCTCGCGCCTGAGTTCTGCGCGGACGAGGCTACGGCGCTCAAGGCCGCGGCGATGTTCGGCGGCGGAGTCGCGCGGACCGGCGGACTATGCGGCGCGGTTTCGGGCGCGCTCATGGCGCTCGGATTCAAGTACGCGACCGAAGAAACGAGCGGCGAAATAAAGGCCGCCCTCTATGAACGCGGCCGCGCCTTCATGGAAGCCTTCGAAAAGGAAAACGGCTCCACGGTCTGCCGGGACTTGATCGGCTGCGACCTTTCCACCGCTGAAGGCCGCGCATCCTCGGCAGCGCGGAATACGCATGTCCTCATCTGCTCGAAACTCGTACGGAACGCGATCGTGCTCGCCCTGGAAGAGAAAGCCGAGCGTTAGATTGGAGTTCGGAGGATCGTCGATGGTATCGTTGCGCATTCGTTCTTCGCTCGCGCTCTTCGTCATCACGGCGGTTTCGGCAACGGTCATGCGCCTCTTGAACGCGTATTTCATCGTCGGAGATCTCGCTTCCCTTCGGGACGGTTTGCCCATTTTCATCGCGACCCTCGTCGTCCTCGGCTCCGCGGGCGCGGCCGCTCTTTGGAAGACCGTACTTCCGCTCGATCGGACGGTGGCGGAAATCTCCGCCGGGAAATCGGTGGACGAAGAAGAGCGACGCTCCGCTCGCAAGATCGCGGGCCGGGTGAGCGCGGTCGTCATCGCCGTCACCGCCTTCGGCTTCCTCCTCGGTCCGATCGTCAACATCGCTATAGCGGCGGCCCACGGCAGCGCCGTCGACGCGCCCACTATCTTCCTCACCGTGGCCTTGAGCCTCGCCATCGGCGGGATGTCCGCGCTCCAGACCACGGCCTTCATCGAATCTACGCTCGTCAAGGCTAAGCTGAAGCTGGGCATCAGCGCCCTGCGCCCTGAAGACCGGGAGATATCCTTGGTGAAGCGGATCATGGTCACCGCCCTCGCGTGCGTCGCCTTCGGCGCCGTGCTTTCGGGAATCGTCGGCTTCGGTTTCTTCAGGCGCCTCGCCGCGGATCCCGCGCGCGCCGCCGCCGGCGGTGAATTCATCATGGAAATCCTCGTCGTTTGGACCTTCGTCGCCCTCTGGTCCGTCTCCATCCTCCGAACGGTGGGTCGGTCCATCTCTCTCAGGGTGAGCGACGTGGACAAGCGGATCAGGGAATTGGCCGAAGGAGGGGATCTGACCCATCGCGTGGACCTATCCCTGTTCGATGAGATCGGCCTGCTCGGCGATGGGATCAACCGTTTCATCGACTCGCTCGTCGTCCTCCTATCGTCGGTGCGCGGAGCCTCGCTTTCGGTGGACGCGGCCGCGGCGAGCCTCGCCGTCGGAGCCCAAAGCGCGGAGGACGCGATCAGGCATTTGGAGAACTCCGCGGAGCGCGTCCGGGAGGCGGCCGCGAAACAGACGGAGGCCGGTTCCAGCGCGGGGGAAGAAATCGCCGGCGTGGCCGAGGCCGCGCGCGTGGTCGCGGATCAAGTGTCCGACCAGGCGGGCTTCGTGGAGGAAAGTTCCGCTTCCATCACCGAAATGGCCGCGAACATATCCTCGGTAACCCGGCTTACCGTGAAGGCCGACGAGCTTTCCGCCTCCCTTAAAACGGCGAGCGCCGAGGGCGAAGCGGCCATCCGCGACACCGCCGTCGCCATCCGCGCGGTCGACGAAGCCTCCGCCTCCGTAACCGATATCGTCAAAGTCATCCAGAAGATCTCGGCCCAGACTAACCTCCTGGCCATGAACGCCGCCATCGAGGCGGCGCACGCGGGGGCGGCCGGCGCCGGCTTCGCGGTGGTCGCCGACGAAGTGCGGACCTTGGCCGAATCGAGCGCCAAGAGCGCGAAGGAAATCGAGGCGCTCGTCAAGGACATGACGGCCAAGATCGGCGGCGGGGTGCGATTGGCGGACACCGCGGCGAACGCCTTCCATCGGATAGCCACGGGCGTGACCGACAACGACGACCTCGTGCGGACGATCGCCGCCTCCATGGAGGAGCAGCAGATCGGCGCGAACGAGATACTCTCATCGATCAACTCGCTCGTGGAGGCGACGACGCGTATCAAGGACCTGTCCCGGGAGCAGAAGGAACGATCAGATCGGATGCGGGAAGCCGTGGAGGGCATCACGTCTTCCTCCTCGCTCATCAAGGACGCGCTTCAGGACGAAGCCGGCGCGACCGAATCATTGGAGCGCGTGATCGACCTCATCCGAACCGAGACCGAGCGGAACAAAAAGTCGGTGGAAGCGCTGAAAGCCACCGTGGCCCGCTTCGAATAGGCGGCAAGCCGCGCCGCCGGCCGGCGAGCTCTCGCGTAGCGGACTCGCCCCGCGCCTCAACGATCGTGATCGATACCGTGTTCGGTGAGGAATAGATCGAGCACGGTGAGGAAGAGGATCACGACCATGGGCCCCAGGATAAGGCCGTTGAACCCGAATGCGGCGATTCCTCCGAGGATGGAGAAGAAGATCACGAGAGGATGGAGCTTGATCCTATCCTTGAGGAAGAAGGGCCTGAGGAAATTATCTAGAGTCGAGATGAATATGCCGGAGATCAGCAGGAACGCCAGTCCGCCGGCCACGTCGCCCGAAATGATGCGGAAGATTCCGATAGGCCCCCATATCGTACCGGCTCCGATCATCGGTATGAACGAGCAGAACATCAGGAGAATGGAAAAGGTGAGCGCGCCTTCAACCCTGAAGAGGAAGAAGATCACGTAAGCCACTACCCCCTGCACGAAGGCGACGAGGATATAACCCAGGAAGAGGTTCCGGGTGATATCCCGGAATTTAGCCACGAGTTGGGCCATGTAGTCCTTGCGTATCGGGATGGCGTTGACGGCGAGGCGAAGCAGGTAGGCGCCGTCGATGTAGAAGAAGAAGAGCGAGAATACCATGAAGGCGAGGCCCACGACGAACGCGCCGATATTCCGCGCGATCCGGGTGCTCATCGATATGATGCGGCTCGCGCCGCCGGTCAAACCGTCCGCGATAGTCCGTTTGAGGTCGACGGCGGTGAGGTCTATGGCGCCGAAGCTCAGTTCCTTGAGCAATTGCGAAACGCTTCCGGTTTCCATTTCCAGGAATTCGGGATTCGCGTTCAAGAAATCGAGCGCGCTCCGGATCAAGGACGCGGTTTGGCGAGCCAACTGCAAGGCGACGAAGCCGAGCGGAACCACGATGACGACGACCGAACCGACGGAGAAAAGTCCCGCTAGCAGATTCTGGAGGATCTTTCCGTGCATTTTCGTCAGGTCGATCCGATCCACGATCCTGTGATAGAGCGGACTGAAAAGTACGTACAAAAGCGAGGTCCAAAGGAGCACGGTAAAGAACGGCGCCAGGATCCTCGCCACCGCGAGGAAGAGCAACACGAAGAGAGCCGCGAAAAACCAGGTCTGTATGCGCTTCGTTTCCATTATTTCACAATCCCGCTAGTATACGCTCGGCCTCGCTCCTGCGCGGATAATCGGCGTTGCGCTTGAGCAGGTCCTGGAGCCGCTGTTTTGCCTGGGCCGCGTCGCCGAGGCCCGCATAGGTCTTGCCGAGCTCGAAAAGCGCGTCCCAGTTGGAATTCTCCAGCTTCACGAGTTCTAGGTAGGCGTCCCGCGCCCGTTCCAGCTTACCGGCGCCGACGTAGGCCCGCGCGAGGTTGATGCGCACGGTACCGTTCTTCGGCTCCATGGCGATGGCCTTCTCGTAATGCTCGACGCTCTTTTCCCAGAGCTCCTTGCGCGCGTACGCGGCGCCCAGGTTATTATTCACCTCGGAAGACTTCGGGTCGAGATTATAGGCATCGATGAGATAATCGAGGGCCTTGTCCGGAAAACCGTTGGCCACGTAGATCGCGCCAAGGTTCGCCCGCGGCTTCACGTAGGCCTTGTCGAGCGAGATCGCCTTGGTATACGCGGCGATGGCGCCGTCGATGTCACCGCCGGCCGCCGCGGCGAGGCCGAGCGTGTAGCGGAAGACGGCGTTGGACTCGTCGTCCGCCACCGCCTTTTTAGCGTAGGCGATCGCCTCGTCGTTCTTATTCAGGGCCATCTTGACTACCGCCATGTTGTAGTTCGTCACGCCGTCCGCGGCGGAAACCGCGAGGGCTTTGGAGAAGGATTGCTCGGCGGCGGCATAATCGCCGGAATCGCTCTGCGCGGCTCCCAACTCGCGGAGGGAAGGGAAATCGTTCGGGGCGAATTTGAGCGCCAGCGTAAAAGAGGCGATGGCGCCTTTGAGGTCGCCCTTGGTGACCAGGAGCCGACCTATCTCGCGGTGGGCGCTCGCGTAGTCGCTTTTGACGGCGACGGCCTTGCGGTAGGCCGCCAAGGCCTCGTCCCTCCGGCCGAGAGTGCGGAGGGTGCCGCCCAGGTTGTACCATGCCGGTTCGAAGTCGTTCTTCGCCGCGACCGAGGCTTCAAAGGCTTGCCGGGCGTCGGCGAACTTCCGGGCGCTGTAATAGGCCCGGCCGAGTTCGTAACTGTAGAGATAGTTCTTGGGATCCAGGCGGGTCGCTTCCTTGAGTTCGGTCGTCGCGTTGTCCCACTGCTTGAGGTCGCCGTTGACCTTGCCGAGCGTATAGTGCGGCAGGGCTTGGCCCGGATCGGCTTTAATCGCGTCGCGGGCATACCGTATGGAATCCTTGAGCGCCTGTTGGCCGTTCGAACCCTCACGGTCCTTCGCGTATCCATCGTAATAGGCGTCGGCTATTTCCGCCATCTTCTGCGCTTGGAATCGATTCTCCCCCTGCGGTACGCGGGACACGGCTTCTTCGAAAGCGGAACCGGCGTCGTCGTATTTCTTGTCGGTGAGCGCCCTACGGCCCTGGACGATGAGGTCGTTCACGAGGCGCATC
>JAEWSV010000307.1 GCA_023398155.1 Spirochaetota bacterium | reverse complement strand
TTCTCCGAGAACGCCGTTTCCAGGAGTTCCTTCGTATACGCTTCTTTCGGATCCGCGAAGATCTCCCGCGCGTTGCCCGCCTCCACGACTTTGCCCGCCTTCATGATGACCAGGTCGTGGCAGAGCCGCTTCACGACCTTGAGGTCGTGGCTGATGAAGAGGTAGGAGAGGCCGTGCTTCTCTTGGAGCGCGCGGAGCAGCTCCACGACCTGGAACTGGATGGTCCGGTCCAGCGAGGACGTGGGTTCATCCAGCACGAGGATGTCAGGCTTGAGCACGAGGGCCCGGGCGAGCGCGATGCGTTGCCGCTGGCCGCCCGAAAACTCGTTCGGGTAACGGTCCCGGTCCGCGGGATCAAGGCCGACTTCGATTAGGGCGTCCGCGACGGCCCTTTCTCGCTCGGCCTCATCGCCGATGCCATGGATGAGGAGCCCCTCCCCCACGATCTGGCCGACGGACATGCGGGGACTGAGCGAACCGTACGGGTCCTGGAAAATGATCTGTAATTTCCGCCTGAGGGGGCGCAGGGCCTTGGCGTTCAAGCCGTGGACGGGCGTCCCCTCGATCAGGATCTCGCCATCGCTCTTCTCAAGCCGCAACAGCGCCTTGCCCAGGGTGGTCTTGCCCGAACCGCTCTCCCCCACCACGCCGAGGCTCCGTCCTTTCTTGAGGGTGAAGCTCACCCCGTCGACGGCCTTCACGTGACCCCTGACGCGCCGCAGGAGACCGGCGCGGATCGGGAACCAAACCTTGAGGTCCTTGACCTCGGCTACCACGGCGTCGTCCGCCGAAGAGAGCGGGCTCTCGCCCACCGAGTCGGCCGCGAGGAGCTCCTTGGTGTAGGGGTGGTTCGCGGCCGTGAAGAGATCCTCCGTGACGCCCTGCTCCACGATGAGTCCGTCGCGCATGACGGCAACGCGGTCAGCGAGACGACGCACGATACCGAGATCGTGGGTGATGAAGAGGACGGCCATGCCGAGCTCCCGCTGCAGTTCGGCGATGAGGGAGAGGATCTGGGCCTGGATCGTCACGTCCAGGGCCGTCGTCGGCTCATCGGCGATGAGGAGCTTGGGCCGGTTGGCCAGGGCCATGGCGATCATGACGCGCTGCCGCTCACCGCCCGAGAGCTGGTGCGGGTAGGCGCCCAGGCGCTCTTTCGCGTTCCGTAGACCCACCCGATCCAGCCATTCGAGCGAGCGCGGCCTGGCCTTCTCTGGGGACAGAGCTTGATGGATGAAGAAGACTTCGGCCAGTTGCCGCTCTATCGTGTGGAGCGGATTGAGGCTGGTCATGGGCTCCTGGAAGATCATGCCGATCTCCCCGCCCCGGATGGACCTGAGCTCGGCCTCGTTCATCTTGAGCACGTCCCGCCCCGAGAAGCGCACCTCGCCCGCCGGATAGGAGATCCAATGCTCGGGAATGAGGCGGAGGATAGATTGGGCGCTCACCGTCTTGCCCGACCCGCTCTCGCCCACGAGGGCCACCGTCTCGTGTTCCCGGAGGTCCAGGTCGATGCCGTGAACTACGCGCTTCGCGCCGCCAGAACGCTGAAAGGCCACCTGGAGGCCGCGGATGGAAAGCAGGGGCTCACCCGCCGCCGCGGCGCCGGCTGGCGCGCCGGGGACAGAGCTTACAGCGCCGGGGACAGAGCTTGAAGTTCGCACGCTCATCGCGCCCTCCGGGGATCGAAGGCGTCCCGCACCGCTTCCCCGATGAACACGAGGAGGCTGAGGGTGAGCGCCAGTACGACGAAGGATGAGAGGCCCAGCCAGGGGGCCTGGAGGTTGGCCTTACCCTGGGAAAGGAGCTCTCCGAGGGAAGGGGACCCGACCGGAAGACCGAAGCCGAGGAAGTCGAGGGAGGTGAGGGTCGTGATGGACCCGCCCAAGATGAAGGGGAGGAAGGTGAGGCTCGCCGTCATCGCGTTCGGCAGGATGTGTACGAACATGACCCGGCCGTCCCGCATGCCGAGGGCCTTGGCCGCGAGCACGTACTCCGCGTTGCGGCCGCGCAGGAACTCGGCCCGCACAACCCCCACCAGGCCCATCCAGCCGAAGAGGAGGGTGATCCCGAGCAGCCACCAGAAGTTCGGCTGCACGACGCTCGACAGGATGATGAGGAGGAAGAGGGTCGGCATGCCGGACCACACCTCGATGAAGCGCTGGAGGAAAAGGTCGATCTTGCCGCCGTAGTAGCCCTGGACCGCTCCCGCCGCTATCCCGATGATGGAAGAGAGGATGGTGAGGGCGAGGCCGAAGAGGACCGAGAGGCGGAAACCGTAGAGGATGCGGGAGAGCACGTCCCGGCCCTTATCGTCCGTGCCGAGCCAGTTTTCGCTCGTGGGCGGCGAGGGCGCCGGCCGCGGCAACGTATAGTTGATGGTGTCGTGGCTGAAGCGGATCGGGGCGCGGAGCATCCAGCCCTTCGACTCGATCAGGTCGATGACGTAGGGGTCGCGCCAGTCCGCGAGAATTTCCAACTCGCCGCCGAGGTCGGTCTCCAGGTAGGGGCTCGCGATCGGAAACAAGAGTTTTCCGTCCACCCAGGCCGCGAGAGGCCTGTCGTTGGCGATGAGTTCGGAGACGAGGCTCGCGCCGAACAGTAGGCAGAAAATCCAGAGCGAAACGTAGCCGCGCTTGTTCGCCTTGAAGCGCGCCCAGCGCTCGCGGTTGACCGTGTTGAGGTGGAAGGGCTTCATTTGCGCGCCTCAAAGTCGATGCGGGGATCGACGAAGGTATACATGAGGTCCGACAGGAGGCCGAGCAGCAGGCCGAGCAGGGTGAACATGTACAGGGTGCCGAACATCACCGGATAGTCGCGTTGCATCGTGGCCTCGAAGCCGAGGAGTCCGAGGCCCTCCAGGGAGAAGATCACCTCGATGAGGAGGGATCCGGTGAAGAACATGCCGATGAAGGCCGCGGGAAAGCCTGCGATCACCAGGAGCATGGCGTTGCGGAACACGTGGCGGTAGAGTGTCGCTTTCTCCGTGTTGCCCTTGGCCCGGCTCGTCAACACGTACTGTTTGTTGATCTCGTCCAGGAACGAGTTCTTGGTGAGCATGGTGAGGGTCGCGAAACCACCGACCGTCATGGCGGTGACCGGCAGCACCAGATGGCTCGCGTAGTCCAGGATCTTGCCGAAGAGGCTCAGAGTCTCGAAGTCGGGCGAGGTCAGGCCGCGCAACGGGAACCATTTGAGATAGCTGCCCCCCGCGAAGAGGATCACGAGCACGATGGCGAAGAGGAAGGTGGGCACCGCGTTGCCGAGGATGACGGCCGTGCTCGTCCATACGTCGAAGCGGCTCCCGTTCTTCACGGCTTTCCGGATGCCGAGGGGGATGGAGATGAGGTAGATGAGGAGGGTGCTCCAGAGCCCGAGGGAGACGGAGACCGGCATGCGGTCGCCGATGAGGCCGAGCACCGACCTGCCGCGGAAGAGGCTCTCCCCGAAGTCGAAGACGATGTAGCTCTTGAGCATATCGAAGTAGCGGACGTGGAGCGGCTTGTCGAAGCCGAAGCGTTTCTTGATCTCCTCGATCGTCTCCGGCTCCAGGCCGCGCGCGCCGCGGTAGAGGGAGCGCGACTCGTTCGCCGAAGAACCGGAGTTCGCGGTACCGGCCTCCCTGCTCTTGGGTGCCGCCACCTCGCTCTGGCCCCCTCCGGAGATCCGCTCAAGCGTCGCGTTGCCTTTTAGTCCGCTCATCTCGGCTATCGCCTGGTCCACCGGACCGCCCGGCGCGATCTGTACGATGAAGAAGTTGATCGTGATGATAGCCAGGAGGGTCGGGACGATGAGGAGCAGGCGGCGAATTATGTAGCTGATCATAC
This sequence comes from Spirochaetota bacterium, assembly GCA_023398155.1. Lineage (GTDB taxonomy): Bacteria > Spirochaetota > Spirochaetia > Treponematales > Breznakiellaceae > JAEXTK01. Next base: position 216 of record JAEWSV010000307.1, on the reverse strand, counting down.
TATCTCCCCTCCTTCGCCGCCGCACGGTTCTTCAGCGCGGCCTCTTTTTCCGGATCTATCCACCAGGTGTCCAAGCCGAGCGCATACTTGGGTCGGATTGCGGGGCGCGAGAATCTTTCCGCGTGCGCCACCCTGTAGGTCGAACTGTGCCAATGAGGTATGAGGTAATGACCCCAGGTCGCCACCCGGTCGAAGGCGCGGGTCCAAGCCAGGAGG
>JAEWSV010000247.1 GCA_023398155.1 Spirochaetota bacterium | reverse complement strand
TCCCAAGCCCGGCGGCCTTGCCCGGCGGCGAGGCGGGCCGCGGCGCGCTCCGGCGGCTCCCCGCGGCCGAAAGCCTCCACCGCGGCGAAGGCCGCCGCGCCGCCGCCCTCGGCGGCGAAAGCCGCCTCGAGGGATTCGGGATCGAGGAGGAGGCGGCAGCGGGCGATGACCGCCGCGTACCGCTCGCGGTCGTTGGAGAGGACGCGGAATCCCATGGCGCGGGCGAGCCGGGAGACGCCGCCGGAGCCCGCGAAGGGATCGAGGAGCCGGGGCGCCGCGGCATCGAGAGCCCCCGCGCAGCGGGCGAAAGCCGCGCCGAGGAAGGGCAGGAGCGTACGTTTGTTGCCGATGTAGGCGACGAGGGACCGGGAGAGGTAGGGCGATTTGAAATCGGGCTCGGTCACTTCTCGTCCCTACGGACGGTCCGGAACGGAAGAGCGCGGTAGGAGGTCGCGCTCGTAACGCGCCATGCTCGTCGGCGTTTCGTACACGTCCACCGCGGAGAGGCAGGCCGAGTCGATTCCGGCGGCGCGGAGCTTCGCTTCCAGTCGATCGAATATGAACTTGGCGATGCGCTCGGCGCTCGGATCGTCCGCGAAGGCGGCCTCGTCGTTGAGGTTCGTATGGTCCAGCGCCCCCGCGATTTCCCTGAGCGCGCCCTTGAGGAGGATAAAATCGACGAGCATGCCGCCCTCGCCCAGCTCCGAGCCGGCCGCCCAAGCGCGGACCAGGTAGTTGTGGCCGTGCAGCCGCTCGCATTTGCCGTGATAGTGCGTAAGGGAATGGGCCGCCGCGAAGTCGGCCTCGACACGTACGGTATACATGGGGAGAGGATACCGTGACCGCCCGCCGCGGTCAACGCGCGAGAGCCAGTTTACCGATCGGCCAGGACGCGGTATCATCGGCGAATGCAACGTCGTCTTTCAACTTTCTTAACCGAGGATCTCGCTCTGCGCGCGGCCGTGCAGGAACGCCGAGGCGACACGGCGAACGACCCCCTCGTAGAGGGTCTCGCCTACGATTCCCGCGCCGTGCGGACCGGCTGGCTCTACTTCGCGCTCGCCGGCCTTCACGCGGACGGCCATTCCTTCATTCCGCAAGCCGTCGCCGCGGGCGCCGCCGTCGTCGTCCATGAGCGGCCCCTCGATTCCTACGACCCGCGCGTCGTCTACCTCCGCGTCCGGGATTCCCGGTTCGCCATGTCGCCCTTCGCCGACGCCTTCTGGGACTCTCCCTCGCGCGACCTCGTCGTGGTCGGCGTCACCGGCACCGAGGGCAAAAGCACGACGGTCTTCCTCGCCTACCAGCTCCTCGACCTGGCAGGCAAGAAGGCGGGCTTCGTGTCCACCGTCATGTACCGCACCGGCGAGAAGGAGGAGTGGAACAGCGAGCACCAGACCACGCCCGAAGCCCCGACGGTCCAGGCGTCCTTGGCCGCCATGCGCGAAAGCGGCATGGAGTACGCGGTGGTCGAGTCGAGTTCCCACGGCCTCTCGCCCCGGACCAACCGGCTCGGAGACGTCGCCTTCGACGTGGGCATCATGACCAACGTGACCCACGAGCACCTCGAATTCCACGGAACGTGGGAGCAATACCGCGACGACAAGGCCAACCTCTTCCGGGCCCTCGACACGACCGCCCACGAGAAAGGTCTCCGTTCCGCTCCGCCCGCCGCGGACCTCTCGCGGGGAACGGTCCGGGTTCCCTCCTTCGGGGTGGTGAACGCCGACGATCCGAGCGCCGCCTACTTCGCGGCGGCGACGGGACGGCGCACGTACACCTTCAGCGTCCGCGACGCCGACGCCGATCTTTCGGTCAAGGCCGTGGACGGTAGCTCGGAAGGCAACGCGTACGAGGTCCGCGTCCGCGCGACGGGCGAGGTCCTCCAGCTCCGCGACCGGCTGCCGGGCGCCTTCAACGCGGGCAACGTACTCGCCGCTCTCCTCACGGCCTCCGGCCTCCTGGACGTTCCGGTGGCCCAACTCGCCCCGCTCGTGCCGCTCCTCCGGCCCGTCCGCGGACGCATGACCGTCGTGGACGCGGGCCAGCCCTTCGAAGTCCTCGTAGACTACGCCCATACGCCGTCCTCCTTCGAGACGGTGCTTCCGCCGATCAAGAAACGGATCGAGGCGCGGGGCAACCGCGTGATCTGCCTCTTCGGCTCGGGCGGCGAGCGCGACCGGGAAAAGCGGCCGCGCCAGGGCCGCATAGCCGCGGATTGGACCGACATCGTGGTGCTCTCCGACGAGGACCCGCGCGGGGAAGTCCCCATGGCGCTCCTGGAAGAGATCGCGGCGGGGTGTCCTGAACGGACGCGGGGAACGGACCTCTTCCTCATCCCCGACCGCCCCACGGCGATCCGCGTAGCCTTCTCCCTCGCGAAGCCGGGCGACGCGGTGCTGTTATTGGGGAAGGGACACGAGAATTCGATCATCTACGCAGATCGGACGATACCCTATGACGAGATCGGCGAAGCCGAAAAGGCGCTCTCGGAAATGGGCTATGCGCACAAAAACGGAGAAAATGCATGAAGAAGTCGGTCGCGATACTCTACGGGGGAAAGTCGGGCGAGCACGAGGTGTCGCTCGTCTCGGCCGCCTCGGTGGCGCGGAACCTCGATCCCGCACGATATGACGTACGGCTCATCGGCATCGCGAAGGACGGCGGCTGGTACCTCCAGGACGACGCCGAGCTCGCGAGATGCAGGGAGGGAGCGCAAGCCCTTTCCATTTCAGCGAACGGCCGACGCCGCGTCGCGGTCATTCCCGGGGGCGGTATCGACGCGGGCCTCGCCGTCGTTCCGGCCGAGGACGCCGTCGGCGGCCGCCTCCCCACCGGCAGGGGAACCGACCTCAGTTCCCTCAAAACCGTCGCGAAGCCCCTGGTGACCGTCAGGACCGACGTCGTCTTTCCGGTGCTCCACGGCACCTTCGGGGAAGACGGCACGGTCCAGGGACTCTTGGAGATGGCGGGCCTCCCCTACGTCGGCGGCGGCGTCCTCGGAAGCGCCATCGGCATGGATAAGGAAATCGCCAAGGCGCTCTGGATCCAGGCGGGACTGCCGACCGTTCCCTACGTCGCGGCCCGGAGATCGGACTGGGCCTTGCGCGATAGGCGAACGGCCATCATGGAAAAGGCGGAGCGCGACTTCCGCTATCCGCTCTTCGTGAAGCCTTCCTGCGCCGGATCCTCGGTCGGCGCGGGCATAGCCGCGGACCGGGAGGCGCTGGAGCGCGGCGCCGAGGCGGCGTTCAAATGGGACGACAAGATCCTCATCGAACCCTTCGTCCGCGCTCGCGAGGTGGAATGTTCCGTCACCGGAAACGAGAAGCCGGAGGCCTATACGCCCGGAGAAGTCGCCCCTACCCACGATTTTTACGACTACGAAGCGAAGTACATGGACCCGAACGGCGCTGCCCTCCTCATCCCCGCGGGCCTGGAAGAAACCCAGCTCCGTTCGGTACGGGAGATCGCGGTGAAGGCCTACCGAGTAGCCGAGCTTTCGGGCCTCGCCCGCGTCGATTTCTTCGTACGGAAGGACACGGGGGAAATCCTCCTCAACGAGGTGAATACTATGCCCGGTTTCACGACCATCAGCATGTTCCCGAAGATGTGCGAGGCTTCGGGCCTCGCGTACGGACCGCTCTTGGATCGCCTGGTGACCCTCGCCGAGGAGCGCTATGCCGCCCGGTCGGCCAGGGACTATTCCCGCGTGCCCGCCGACGGAGCGGGGGCCTAGCGTCCGGGGCGCGGCCAAGTGACCGTATCCTTCTACAAGCTCCAGGTTTCAGGCGACGATTTCATCCTCGTGGACCTGGATAAGGCTTCCCACGGGGACTTGTCCCGCCGCGAGGTCGCGCTCTCCGACCTCGCGGCCGCCATCCTGGACCGCCGGCGCGGCGTCGGCGGCCGCGCCGTCGTATACATGGGAGGCTCGTCGAAAGCGAGCGCGGGGGCCATCCCCATGCGCGTCTTCGCGTCCGACGGAAGCGAAGACTATTCGGGCGGCGACGCCCTCCTCTGCGCAGGCCGCTGGGCCTTCGATTCGGGTCGGGCCTGGTACGGCAAGATCCGCCTGGCCCTCCCGGCCGGCGAGCGGACGCTCACCGCCCTGGACTCGCGCAGCTTCGCGCTGGAACTCGACGGCCCGCGCTCGGTCAGGGAAGACGAAGGCGAAGCGGTCGGGACTCCGATCGGGCCTGACGGGGGAGAACGGGCGCGCATCGACCTCATCGTCGACGGCAGGGCGGCCGCGGCCTATCTCTTCGCGCTGGATCGCTCCTACGCGGTCGCCGTGGCCTCCGTCGACGGGCCCGGCCCGAAACGGGTCCGTACGGCCCTCGCGGCCCTCTTCCCCGCCGCAGCCCCCGTAGTCGTCCGTCCCGCGGGAAGGGACCTGGTCCGCTTCTCGGCGGCCGAAGGGGCGGACCGCGTTTCCTCCGCGGCCGCGGCCATGGCCGCCTCCGCCCTCGCGGGGCGCACCGACGGCGAAGCGGCGGCCGAATGGCGGGGCCGCGGAGGCGCGGTCCCGTATGCCCACTTCGGGACGGGCGACGCCGCGGACGCGGAAGCGACGCCCCCCGGCGTCGGACGGGCGGCCCTCGTGGATCGCGGACGGTTCTGGGTGGAATTGAGGGAAACCGGCCGCATCCTCGTGGTGGGCGTGGCCGAATATTCCTTCGAGGGCAACTACGATTTTTTTTTGGAGGAAGGCTGAGAAGGCCTACCAGCGCTTCTTGACCTGCTTCGCGAAGCCCAAGAGGTCAGCGAAGTCCACGGTCCCGTCATCCAGGACCGCGCGCCCCGAGAACCTTCCGAAGACCGTATGCTGGACGGACGAATAGACGAGAGCGCGCGTGGACGTCGATCGATCCAGGATGGGCTCCATGGTCATCTCCAGCCGGCCGTCCTCGCTCGTGAAGCGCCAGGTCTTGAGCCGATCGCGCGGATTGATCTGGAACGTGACCGAGGCGAGCTTGTGGAGCGTTCCATCCAGGAACACCGCGTTCTCGGAACCTGAAGAGGCGTCGCCTTCCCCATAACCGAGGTTGAAGCCGAAGAGCCTCCCTCCGACGAGTCCCGTGGCCGAACTCCGCAGCCACGCGTCGCGGTAGGGCCGGACGCCGCGGTTCCAATCGAGGATCGCGAACGCTTCTCCCTTGGGGAAGACCAGGTCGTGGTCGCCGAACTGCATGATGCCCTCGGCGTAGAAGCAGGGAGAGATCCGGGAATAGGAAAAGGTCGAGGTTTTCGATTTGAAGGGCGTCGCCGTCACGATGGACTCGGCGCCCTGAGCCTCGGTGAGCACCAGGGCGCCCCTGAGCCCGTGCCCGTGGCCGAACTCGGGGAAATCCACCTTCACGATGCGGGAACCGCCTTCCATGACGGAAAAATCGAGGGTCCCCTTCTTGTGCTTGATACGGACATCGCCCGCATCGCTCGAGGCGGGCAAGGCGAAGGAACCGAGCGGGAACGGAACGACGTAAGCCTCGGTGGTATGGTGTTTACCCGCGAAGTCCATGACCGAGGCCGACACGATCCCCGCGTAGCCGTTGTCGGCTACGGAGAACGCGACCGCGAAATCGTCCGCGATCACGGTGTACGCGTCCCGTTCCTTGATGCGGCCGAGCGGAGCGGCTATGGCCGACCGGTCGTACGCGAGCACGGGCCTGCGGGCCCATCCGCTCGCGCGGAGGCGGCCCGCATCGTCCAGAAGGGGTCCCGATTCGGTTAGTTCGAGTTGAGGCACGCTTCGCTTACCGGAACTCGGCTTCGGTCGCCCTTTGCCAGAACTGGCTTCGTCCGAGCCCGAGGCCGATCTCGCCCCGCATCTCCAGCACGTCCTTGGGGAATTTTTTCCCGTCGGCCGGACGGAACGCGATCTTGCACTTATACAGGTCGCCGCTCTCGGGGTCGATGATGCTGCCGTCCGCCCACTCCCCGGTCTTCTTCTTGCTGAGGCCCCAGATCCAGGGGGTCCCGATGATCCTCATCTCGTTGACCTTCCCGGCCACGGGGAAACCCTTGTAGCTCGGTTTCACGTCCTTAGCGACAGTGTCGTCCGGTTCCCCGACGATCTTCACGATCTTACCCATGAGTTTTCCGCCATCCACGTTGATGGTCCAGAACGCCGTGGCCTCGCCGGCCTCGTTCACGCTTTTCCAATACCCTTCCACCGGATCGGCGGCGAACGCGAGGGTAGCCGCGACGAGCGCGACGACGATGAGGAGAGCTGTTTTCTTCGACATGACGACTCCGCAAACACGCTGCTTTGACCATCGCGCTAGGGCGACGGCGGATTGATGAAATAGGAAAGCACGAGGGACGAGAGGCTGAGGCCGAAGGTCACGGATCCCGTGGTCAGGAGGCCCATGCCCCTATCCATATCGCCGTCGACGATCTCGGGGACCGCCGCCAACTGTATGCCGAACCCGATGAAGCCGAAGAGCACGGCCCCGGCGATGGACACGTTCTTGCCCTTGGCCGCCCTTCGGTAGGGCTCGTAATCGGGCTCGATGTACTGGATCCGTATTTCTTTCTCGGGGGCGACGATCGGAACGGCCGCGGGCGGGGGGACCGGGGTCTCGCCCTGGAATTCGTGGGTGATCCAATAATTCTTGATCTCGTCGTCGATGACGCCTTTTTCCACGATCGGCACGGCGGTGGTCAAATCGACCTTGACGAGTTGGTTGGCCGTCACGACAACAGCCGGCGCCTCCGCTTCCTTATCGATTTCAGCCACGGGAGCTACCGTGACCTCCCCGGAGAAGCAATACACGCTGACTTCCGGCGATTTGAACGCTCCCCCGGATTTCTCCGCGGGACGGGCTATGGCGTCGAAGCCGAAGTCGGTCCCGCGCACGCCGGCGACGGTGCTGCCCGAGCGGATGGAGAACGATTCGCTACCGGATAGTTTCGCGACCTTGGCCCTCACCCGACCGTAGATGAGGCCGAGGGAAATATCCGCTCCCGCGCTTCCGAGCCCCTTGAACATGAAGGAACTGTTTTCGGCGAGCTTCAGCACCGTCCCCTGGGGCATAAGCTGGATTTCCAGGAACGTGGAAGCTTTGGTCTGGACGAGGTCGCCGCTCTCGACGCGATAGCCTATGGCCTCCGGGTCGTCGACCTTTACGGTCTTCACCACGCCGCCGCGGATCACCGAGAATTCCCGTCCTTCCGCGTATACGACTTCGCCGCGTCCCGCTTCCTGCGCCGATGCGGTGCCGAGCGGACCGAAAAGCGCAAGCGCGAACAAGACACCCCTGACGGAGATACGGCGACGTATATTCATACAGACGACTATACTACGGCCGCGCCGCCAGAGCAACGGCGATTTTCTCAGGCCGTCCGCCCCTTTGAAAGGTCTTCCGCAAAGCGGTATTATCTAGGCCTAGATGGAACAGTTGGTCAACGAAATACATCCGGGCTACGAGGACAAGATCATCAACGATCGCCTCTCCGCGCCCCGCGTTTCGCCATCCGCTCCATACGGCCTGCGTTATAATCAAAACGAAGAGCTTTTCATCGATCTCGCGGAATCCTTCTCCGTTCCCAGCTTTCCCATCCATCACGACGTGCGCGAGAAAATGCCCGAGCCGGTGTACGTGAAGGCGCTCCGCGACTGCATGGAGGGTCTCCTGAGCGCGGCGCCGGACTTTTTTTCGGATCTCACGTACTTCTTCGATCCGGGCGAAACCCTCAGGCCCTGTTTCTATAAACTCTACCGGTGCGGAGACGGATACTATCTCTACCTGCTCAGGGCGAATCTCGTTTTCAGGCCTTTGGAGATGGAGCTCCTGGAACGGGGCGGCAACGACTGGACCGCCTCCTATCGGAGCAAGAGACTCTACCTGGACAGCGATTTCATCCCCCTATCCGACATCGCCGGCGCCGACCGCCCCGCCGCCTTCATCGTCAAGCAAACGGTGTCCCAGACCTCGATCGGAGAGACCGGCTAGGGCTATTTCGTCCGCGGCATCTGGATGGATACCGAACTCACCAAATTCTTCTCCCGGCTTTTCTTGACGGCCGGAAAACGGAGCTATCCCTTTTATCCTTTCACCTGCAAATATAAGACCGTCTGCATGACGGTTCCGAATCCCCTGGGCGAAGAACGAACGCGATTGCTCCCCTACCTGCACGCCGCCATCGCCTTCCTCGCCCCCGAGATGGAAAGGATCCAGGCCGCGCTCAAGGAAGCCGACTTCTCCGAAAGCCTCCCCGTTTTTACCGAACTGAAGGCAAGGGCCGATGAAAGCCTGGGCAAACCCTGGACCGACTTACGGGTTACGCCGTATCTTAACGCGGATGAACAGAAGGAGTTCCGGCTTGAGTTCTGATCGCAATGTCCCGAAAAACGCCTACGCGGGCGCGAAGGTAGTCGTCATGGGCCTCGGCCTCAACGGAGGAGGCCTCGAGTCCGCCCGTTTCCTCGCCTCCCGAGGCGCCACGGTAACGGTGACCGACCTCCGGGACGAGAAAACGCTCGGGCCGTCCATCGAAAAGCTTTCGGGCTTCCCCATTCGCTACGTCCTCGGCCGCCACGAGCTGGAGGATTTTAAGGCCGCGGACTTCGTGGTGAAGAATCCCGCGGTCAAGCCGGACTCACCCTTCCTCGCGGTTTCGCGCAGGGTGGAAACGGACCTCTCCATCTTCCTGGCCCAATGTCCCGGCAGGATCACGGCCGTCACGGGGTCCAAAGGGAAGTCGAGCACCGCCTCCGCCCTCCACTGGGTCCTGGGACGGGCCGCCGCCGACGCGGTGCGCAAGAACGGCGCCGATCGCCGCGCCTTCCTCGGCGGTAACATCACCGTTTCCCCCCTCGGCTTCCTCGACGCTATCAGGGAAGGCGACGACGTCGTCCTGGAGCTTTCCAGTTGGCAACTCGGGGATCTCGCCCGCAGGCTACGCGATGACGGCAGCCGCGACTCTCTCGGCCGGAAGGCCGCCTTGCTCAAACCCCGCGCCGCGGTGCTCACCGCGATCATGCCCGACCACCTGGACCGCTACGGCACCATGGATGCCTACGTGGCCGACAAGCGCGTCATTTACGCGGGACAGGACGGCGACGACGTCACGGTCACGGGCGACGACGATTGGGGCCGGTCTTTCGCGGCCGAGACGAAGGCGAGGGTCCTCGTGTACTCCTCGTCTCCGCTGGAGGAAGGCAAAGTCGGCGGCTGGATCGACGGCGGCAGCGGAAGCGGCCTGGCCCGTACCCCGGAGGGGAAGCTCGTGGAACTGGTGCCGGAGAGCCTGCTCACGCCCGGATCCCACCAGAAGCGCAACTTGCTCGCCGCGGGCCTCGCCCTCCTCGATCTCGGCCTCTCTCCTCAAGCTATACGGGACGGGCTCGCGTCCTTCCCCGGAATCGACCACCGGCTGGAATTCTTCCACATGGCGGGCGGAGTGCGTTTCTACAACGACTCGGCGGCTACCATCCCCGAGGCCGCCGCAGCCGCGGTGGAAGCCTTCGGGACGCGGCCGGTGCTCGTGGCGGGCGGCAACGATAAGGCCCTCGATTTCGCGCCCCTCGTCCAGGCGGCGCGGCGCGCGAAAGCCGTCGTCCTCCTCGCCGGAACCGGCAGCGTCAAGCTCGCCCCCCTCCTGGATGCCGCCGGCCTACCCTATAGCGGCCCCTTCGGCGCCCTCGACGATGCGGTCTTAGCGGCCGCAGCCGCGGCGACGGCCGGAGACGTCGTGGTCCTTTCGCCGGGCTGCACCTCCTTCGGCATGTTCCTCAACGAATTCGACCGCGGCAAGAAGTGGAAGGATGCCGTAAACCGCCTCGTGAAATAAGGACGCCCGCTCCCCGTCGCGACATCTGCGCCGCAGCTCTCGGCCTCGTCCAGCCCACGGGGAAACGAATTCCCATGGGGAGAAATAATTACCCGCGGCGCCCCACCGTCGCGTCCATCACGGTTCGAAAATGGGCTTATAATAGATACGTCCGGTTTTTCAGCGGAATGAGGCCGGCACGATTTTTGCTATATCAAAGTGCGATACTCAGCCCAATCTCGATCGCCTGAGGAGTCCCCATGCGCATGAAGATGTCTTCCCTGCAGCTCGCCCGCCGTATCTCGCTCGGTTTTTTCCTGGTTTTCACCACGACCGTCGCCGTCCTCCACCAGGTCGCGCGGAATTTCCCCGCGGTGGACGCGCTCTGTCCCTTCGGCGGCATCGAGACGCTCTACAAGCTCGTCGCCGGCGGCGAACTCATCCGGCGGATCGAGCCCTCCAACATCGCGCTCCTCGTCCTCATCGTCGCCCTCGGACTCGTCCTTTCCCGTTTCTTCTGCGGCTGGATCTGCGCCCTCGGCGCCCTGCAGGGCGTCTTCGGCCGCCTCGGCCGGCTGGTCTTCAAGAAACGATTCACCGTCCCCCGCGCCCTCGATTCCGTTCTCCGCTATTTCAAATACCTCGTCCTCCTGGCGGTGGTGGCGGGAAGCTGGATCACCGGCACCCTCATCATCCGGCCCTACGATCCCTGGGCCGCCTACGGCCACCTGAGCGCGGGCCTCGGCGAGGTCTGGGGCGAGTTCGCCGTGGGCTTCGCCATCCTCGTCGCATCGCTCCTGCTTTCCGCCCTCTACGAGCGCGCCTTCTGCAAGTACGTCTGTCCGCTCGGCGCCTTCAACGCGCTCCTGTCCCGCGTGCCGTTCTTCAGGATCAGGCGGGAGGCGGCAACCTGCATCTCGTGCGTCCGGTGCGACCGTTCCTGTCCGATGAACGTAGCCGTCATGACAGTCGACTCGGTGGATTCGGCCGAATGCATCGGCTGCATGGAATGCGTGAGCGCCTGCCCTACCAAGAAAGGCACCCTCAAGGGCTTCCTCGCCGGAAGGCCGGTACGGCTCGGCCTCGTCGCCCTCGTCGGCGTCGGCGTCTACGTCGGCGTGCTCGGCGCAGGAAAAGCTTCCGGGCTCATCGCCTTCATCCCGCCTACGCTCCAGGAGCGGGCCGCGGCAGGCGACCTCAAGGTCGAAGATATAAAGGGCTCCTCCACCTGGGCCGAGGTGGCCTCTTCCTACGGCGTAGACCTTTCGGCGCTCTATCGCGAGTCGGGGGTCGATTCCGCGGCGGTGCCGCCCGGCACGCGGCTCAAGGACACCGGGGCTGTCCTCGGCGCTGCCTTTGAAGCGGATACGGTCCGCACCGCGGTCGCGCGCCTCCTCGGCCTCCCCTACGCGGGCGAGGGAGGCGACGCCGCGGAGGCCCCGGCGACTAAGTAACCGCCTTTTCCACCGCCGCCGCGAGCGAGCCCGCCGCGGCGCGGAGATCCGCGGGGAGATCCTCCCACACGATGGCCCCCGCTTGGGCGAGCTCCTTACGCCACGCGAAGCGGGCCAAAAGCGGCACGCCGAGCTCGGCGGCCGAATCGGCGGCGCTCCCCTGGGCGAAGAGATTGAATTCTTCCCCGCAGTGGGGACAGACCATCGCGCCCATATTCTCCACGAAACCGAGGACGCTTATCTTCGTCTTCACCGCCATCTTGACCGACTTCCGCACGATCATGGAGACGAAATCCTGCGGCGTGGCGACGATGACGAGGCCGTCCACGGGGAGCTGCTGGAAGCCGGTGAGGACCACGTCGCCCGTTCCGGGCGGAAAATCGACGATGAGGTAGTCGAGCTCGCCCCACTCCGCGTCGCCGTAGAACTGGGTGAGCGCCTTTCCGAGGAGGGGCCCCCGCCAGATGACGGGATCGTCTTCCGAAGGGAGATACATGTTGATCGAGACGAGCTTGATTCCCTGGCCGTCCACGAGGGGAAGCATCTTTTCGCCCGTGCCCTCCCCCGGCTTCCCGCTCACGCCGAAGAGCCGCGGCGCGCTCGGCCCCGTAAGATCGCCGTCGAGCACGCCGACCGACCGGCCCGACGCGGCCAGGGCCCGGGCCAGGAGCACGGTGGTGGTGGACTTCCCCACCCCGCCCTTGCCGCTAGCCACGCCAATGATACGCCGTATATTCCGCTTCCCGAGTTTCTCGAGACCTTTCATGATTGGTAACTCCTTCATTTCGATGGACGTTACCAAACATACGGATGCGGACGCGCGGCGGCCAACGGAATCGGCCGGCCCGCGCCCTTCTGGTAGATACCTTTGATGATCGGGAGCGTAACGGAGCCCACCAACGCCGCGAGGCCCGATTCCTATGCTCAGTAGGTTCGCCGGCGACCGCTTGCATCCCATTTACGACCTCTTGCCACATTCTTAGACTCGCCGTTCTTCATTCGCGCTACCATCCGCCCAATAAACGGAGGCGCGTATGAAGAAAAGGTACTTCCTCCCCCTCGCCGGTTTCCTGCTCGTCACCGGAATCCCCTCCGCCCTCATCATGCCTAAGAAAGCGGACATGATCCTCGACTTCGCGATCTTCCTGATCGGCTTTACGGCCACCTACCTTTCGATGGTCGGCGCGGCCCTCCGAAACCGAGACCCCATCTGCAAGATCGATGAACGGACGCCCTTCGTCATGCCCGTCCTCATTTTCTCGCTCTCCACGATCTGCTCAGCCGCCTTCACCATCCCGCGGGACGCCGCCATCGTCTTCTCCTTCGCGGTCTGCTTCCTCTTGAGCATCCTCGCGTACGGCAGCGGCGCCGCGATCATCCTTAAAGGACTGCGAGCGGATTCCCGAATCCAGGCTGAGCCTCAGGCGCCCCAAGCCCAGGATACGCGAAAGACGCTCGTATAGGTGAATCCCGTGAATCCGCACAAAACGGGGCTTACCATAAACGCCTCCTCCCGGTTCCCGCCCCTCGGCCTCGGCGTGATCGCGGCCCTCACCCCGAGCGACTACCGGGTGATCCTGGTGGACGAGAACATCCGCCCCTTCGAATTCGTCGGTGGAGACCTGGTCGGCATCACGGTCTTCACCTCTTCCGCCAATCGCGCCTACGAGATCGCGGACGAGTACCGCGAGGCTGGAATTCCGGTCGTGATGGGCGGCATACACGCGTCCATGGTCCGCGACGAGGCGCTCCGCCACGCCGACGCCATCGTGATAGGCGAGGCCGAGGGGGTCTGGAACGAAGTCCTCTCCGACTTCGAAGCGGGTGAGCTCAAGCAGCGCTACGAGGGGCGGCCGGTGGACCTCGCAGGCATCCCCGCGCCCCGCCGGGACCTCTTCAGTCCCGACTACCTCTTCGCCACGGTGCAGAGCTCCCGCGGCTGTCCCATGGACTGCTATTTCTGTTCGGTAACACCCTTCAACGGAAGGCGCTACCGCCAGCGGCCGGTGGAGGCCGTGCTGGACGAGATCGAGGGCATCCCCCAGGATTACCTCTTCTTCGTGGACGACAACATCCTCGGTTACGGGCAGGGCGCCGAGGAACGCGCGATCGCGCTATTCAAGGGCATGGTGGAGCGCAATCTGAAAAAGTCGTGGTTCTGCCAGGCTTCCATAAACTTCGCGGATAATCCGGAGGTTTTGCGCTGGGCATCCGAAAGCGGATGTAAAATGGTCTTCATCGGCCTGGAGTCGGCCGACCCTGAGGAGCTTAAGGCCATGGGCAAGCGCCTGAATCTCAAGAGGGAGTACGAGCGGGCCTTCCGCGCCATCCATCGGCACGGGATCGCCGTGCTCGGGGCCTTCATCTTCGGTTCGGACGCGGAGACGGAGGCGAGCATGGCGAGGAAGACCGACTACATCCAGAAAGCCGCGATAGACGTGGTTCAGACCACGATCCTTACGCCGCTTCCCGGCACGCGCCTCTTCGCCCAGTACGAGCGCGAGGGCCGCCTGACGCGCACGGCCTTCCCGGCTGATTGGGATCGCTACGACATGGGCGAATTGACCTACGCGCTCGCAAATATGGAGCCGGATGCCTTCCGGCGGATACTGGATCGATGTTGGAAGAGGATCTACGCGCCTTCCAGCCTGGCGTATAAATTCTTGAGGACCTTGTTCTTGACGAGGAGCATGACGACGGCGTTTTGGGCCTACGGCTCGAACCTGAATTATCGGAATACGGGAAGCCGCTAACCATGATCAAGGTCAGGCTCAGGTGCGGTCCGACCTCCGAGAACGCGCTGAGGCGAGCGCTGGAATCCCGAGGGATCGACGTATCGGATGACGCGGAATTCTCCATCGTGGAGCGCGGTCGGGCTCTACCGGAATCGGGGCCCTGCCTCCTCTTCGACGCGGACGCCCTCGGCTCCGCCCTCGCCTTCCTCTCCGAACTCTCTGCTTCGCAGGCCGCAAAGCGGCCTAACCTCATCACCGGGAAGAAGAACGAGGCCTACCATCCGCTCAAGATCGAGCGGATCGCGTACTTCGAGGCGGAGGGAAACTGCGTCTATTGCCTGGCGGAGAACGTGCGCTACGAGGTGCAGGAGAAGCTCTACGAGCTGGAGGCGCGGCTCCAGTCCCGCTCCTTCGCGCGGATCCACAAATCCTTCATCGTCAACGTAGCCTCTATTGAGGAGATACTCCCCTGGTTCGGGGGGAGGCTGCTCCTGCGGCTCAAGAGGACCGCAACGGAGCTGGAAGTCTCGCGGCGCTACGTCGCCGATTTCAAGGCCCTTTTGGGGATGTAGGAAGAGGAGCGGAACGTGAAAAACGCAAAAGAGCTTTTCATCATCGCATTACTTTCGGCCATCGTCGGAGGGCTGGTTTCCCTTCCCGTCGCGATCCTCCTCGGGAGACCGATATTCGAAATCCTCGAAGGCGCGGGAGTCGGCGCGATCATCGGACTCGCCGCCAGATTCGCCTTCCAATTCTTCTACCAAAACTTAGGCGGGAAGACGGCGCTCGGTTTCTTGTCCATCGCTGCCGTGATCGCTTGCGGCACCGTGGCGGGAGCCGTCACCCTCGGAATAAGGCAGCCGCTCCATCTCGGCATCCTCGTCCTGCTCGCGGAAGCAAGCGGCTTGGCTATGGCGGCCCTAGGGTACGCGCGCTACCGCAAACTGAACGAACGGCTCAAGGCCATTCAGGCGAGCGAGGACGAGGCGAAAAATGCGGAGAGTCGGGGGTAAAAACCGGGGCGTCGCTGGGCGGAGCCCAGCGG
>JAEWSV010000443.1 GCA_023398155.1 Spirochaetota bacterium | reverse complement strand
CCGCCTCATGATCGAAGCGGCCGCTCACCCGTAGGCCGTCGTAGCGGCCGACGACGTTCGGCAGTCCAGCGAAATCCGGCCTTCCCGAGAAATCGGGGCAGACCACTTCGTAGAGGTGGTGCTCCCTTCCGGTGACGCGGCCGGGGACGAGCGGTCGCCCGCCCCGGTCGGCCTCCTTGGCGGCGGCCCAGGCCGCGTGGAATTCGCCCTTCCAGCCCCAAGCTTCAGGCGCGTAGGTATCGTTCATGCGGTCATCCCTCCAAGGGGAAACGGAAGCTTCGTCATGGGAAACAGCGCCAGCTTGAGCAGCGCCGTTTCGTCGTCGTCGGCTGCGATGCGGTTCGGCCTGATCACGCCGCAGCGTTCGCAGCGGTGCAGGATGCTCCACTCGCCGTCGGGTTTCACCCACACGGCGATGGGCCGCATCGGGGCCTTGCAAGGCGAGCGGCGATCGCCCGCGACGATATCGAGGTGCCTGCTGTACAGGCATATAGGACAATGGTTGCGATTCTTCCCGCCGATGGATGCCGGGGGAACCGGACTGCCGCAATGCTGGCAGATGAAGGATTCGTGGCTTTCGTGTACTACCTGTCTCGTCCTGGACATATCAACGCCTTTCGGCCAGGAACCGTCGCGGATACGGCGAGGTCATCGGCCAATAGAAATGGGTACCGCGTTGAGTGGATGGCAGGGTGTTCGGCGGACGTGTTAGTTGCGGAATGGTCCTGAAAGGAAGGAAGGAGGGAGAAACAGTCAATCGTCCTTCGCGCGCTGCGCGCGTCGGCCGGGCCGGATCGCTCCTACCTGAACACCACCGCCATGGGAAGCGCAATCTCTGTCATACAGACCTCCTTAAGCTTTGAGATGAAATGATCTTACCCGCTCCGCGCGCGATCTGTCAATTCATCCGCGGCCGCGATATGCTCATGGCGAAGGAGACTAACCGTTTGATCAACGCTCCATCGCCGAAATCGCAGGAAACGCAAGATCTACGGCAACGGCTCCTCGCGACGCTCCTCAGGGTCATCGCAGTCGGGAGCGCGATCGCGCTCGTCCCGAGCGTCTATCTTTCGATCACGGCGAGAGTATGGTTGGTCCTCGCAGCCGACATCGCGGCCGGGCTCCTCCTCCTCGCGCTCAACCTCCTTCCGGGCCTGACCTACCGTTTCAAGGCCATCGCGCTCGTCTGCCTGCCCTACTTCCTCGGGGTAATCCTCATCATCTATACGGGCCCCTTCGGCGCGGGGCACCTCTACCTCTTCGCGTTCGCCTTCTTGGCCGCGCTCTTCGGCGGCAAGGCTTCCATGATAGCCGCGAACGTCCTCGCCATCCTCACCCATGCCGTCTTAGCGGCCGCGAGCGCCGCGGGGTTCCTCCCCTGGGGACAGGGACTCGGCTCGGTCATCGTCATCTCCTCCAATTTCATCCTCGTGAGCCTCATCCTTTCCTTCTCCGCCTTCTACCTCGTGAACGGTTACGCCGCCGCGGCGGCCGAGGATCGGCGCATGCGGGCGGCTTTGGAGGTCGTGCTCCACGAGATCGAGCATAGGGTGAAGAACAACCTGCAGGTGATATCGAGCATCGTCAATCTGAAATCGCGGCCGGAGGTCGAACCCCGCCAGGCGATAGCCGACATCAAGGCGAGCCTCTCCGCCATCACCTCCGTGCACCAACTCCTCTTCCGGAAGGGCGACGTCTACATCGTCCGGCTCCGCTCCCTCGTCGAGTCCCTCTTCGATCGCTTCAAGAGCCTCCACCGTTCCTTCGCGTTCGAAGTTTCCTGGTCCGGCGATGAGGCGGTCATGGACAGCGAAAGCGCCGTCGACCTCGGGCTTCTCATCAACGAAACAGTCATGAATTCAGTTAAGCACGCCTTCCCTGCGGGAGGAGAAGGAAAGATTTTCATAGAGGCGGTCTTCACGGAGGTCGGCCGGGAGCTCAAGCTCCGCATCGGGGACGATGGCGTCGGGATACGGCGGGCCGCGGACGGAACGGAACCGAGCGGCGGTCGGGGCCGCAAGATCATCGCGGCCCTCGCAAAGCACCTCGGCGCCGAGATGGAGCGGGAGGACGGCCCCGGCTGCGTCTATCGGCTCCGCCTCGTGATCCCGAACGTCGTCCGTTCATGAAACGCCCCGAATCATAGCAATCGTTTGCGTTATCATCTATATTTTAAGGGCGATTACGCAACACCAAAAAATCAAGTCGCGGGGGCGCAATGGGCATCAATTCGTTCTTCCTTTCAAAATACGCGGACCATGACTTCGTCGAGCGCAACAAAGCGCGGATCTACCTGTACTACAGTTTTCTCATGCTACTCCTGCTCACCTTGATTCCCGCAGGCTACGGGGCCCTCGGCATGTCTCCGGAAGTGACGCTTCGGGGCAGCCTGGGCGCGCTGGGCATCGCCGTCCTCGTGTGCGTTAGCCTGGTCTTGCTGCGCGCGGGCCGCCTCAAGGCGGCGATCTATTCCTATCTTATCAGCACCGTCGTGATCATTTCGGCGGTACGCATCTACGGCGCAATAACCGATCCCGAAACCGCCTTCACCGCCTACATCTATTACATGCTGTACGTCATCGTTTTCGTCGCCGCCTTCGGCGAACGGAGGCACGTTCCGTTCGCGGTCGCCCTCTTCGTCCTGAACAACGTGGCGACCCTCCTCATCGTGCGGAAATCGAGCGGGATCAGCGCGGCAACCGCGACCGGTTTCGTGAACGGGTCCATCGGCATGGCGATCACCGGCATTTCGGCCTTTTCCTTAGTCAGCTTGATGAATTCCTATACTATGCAGCTGAGGATGAACGCCGACGCCGCGGCCGCGAAGATGAAGCGGATCGAGGATGCCGTCTCCACGGTCCGCGACGGGCTCGACGTCGGCGACCGGCTCTTGTCGGCGGCTACGGCGATGGAGGACAGCCTCGCCGAAATAAAGCTCGGCATCAAATCCACCCAAGAGAGGCTGGACTCGCTCTCCAAGGACATCGGCGACGCCAAGGCCGCGAACGACCAAATCGTCGCGGCCAGTTCCGATCTGGACGCCTCGGGCGCCGCCTACCGCAACATCTCCGTACAGGCCTCCGCCGCGGTGAACCAGATGACCGCCTCCATACAAGGCATGTCCGCGGTTTCCGAGCGCAGCGGCCGGAGCGTGGAGAGCCTTACCGAAAGCATTTCCCGCGGCGAAGAAGCCGCCGATCTCTCCTCGGAATCCATGGCCAGGCTCTCCGGGAACGCCGACTCCCTGATGTCCATCGTAGACGTCATCACCGGGATCGCGAGCCAGACGAACCTCTTGGCCATGAACGCCGCCATAGAAGCCGCCCACGCCGGGGAAAGCGGCAAGGGGTTCAGCGTCGTTGCCGAGGAGATCAGGCGCCTGGCCGAAGAAACCGCGGAAAACATCCAGGCCATCACGGCCGGACTCAAGTCGTTCATGGAGGATCTGGGAACGGCGAACGAGGCTAACGGAGGAATCGGATCGGCTTTCGCCGAGATCAGCCAACGCACGGCCGAAACGGAACGCGCCTTCTCGGAGATCGTCGCCGGGCTCAAGGATCTCGGCGGCGGCACCGCCGATATAGACCGGTCCGTCACGGCCGTCGTGGACAGTTCCTCCGGCATGGCCGCGTCCATAAGCGCGGTCGATTCCAAGGTAGCCGGGAACAACGCGGCCATCGATTCGGTGCGGCGCCTGACCCTGGAAGCCCAGCGCGACCTGGAACGCATAGCCGCGCTCTTCAACGCGATACTGGAGCGTTCGGCCGTCGTCCGGCAGCTCGGGAGCCGCAGCGGAAGCTGCATGGTGGCCCTGGACGAGGCTATTTCCGGCCTCAAGAGCTGAAGCCGCCGGCACGGCCGCCGCTCCGCGTTCGGCAGCCGGCTTCGATCAACGCGCGGCCTTCGCCAGGGACTTTTTCACCGCGCTCACGATCGCGGCGGACGTAAGGCCGTATTTTTCCAGAATCTCGTCATAGCCGCGCGCCGAGATACCGAAGCTGTCCTGGACGCCTACCATCTCTACGGCCGCGTGGGGTTCGCTCCGCAGCGCCTCGAGGACGGCCGAGCCGACGCCGCCGAGGATGTTGCCCTCCTCCGCGGTCACGAGGCCCCGCATTCCCCGAGCCGCGGCCGCCACCGCCTCCCCGTCTATCGGTTTGACCGTGCTGACGTTGAGCACCCGGACCTCGATCCCCTCGGCCGCGAGGATTCCAGCGGCCTCCAAGGCCCGGGAAACCATCACCCCGTTGGCGAAGACCGCGGCGTCCTTCCCTTCCCGCAACCGCCAGACCTTGCCGGGAACCCACGGCTCGGCCTCGGGAGTGACCGTCGGCAGGTCGTTGCGGTTGATCCTGAGATAGACGGGGCCTTCGATGCCGAGAATGGCGTCCATCATCTTAACCACCTCGACGGCGTCCGCCGGAGCGAGGACCGTCATGTGCGGCAGGGCCCGGACTATGGACAGGTCCTCTATGGACTGGTGGGTCTTGCCGTCGCCGTAGTCCGAGAGGCCCGACGAGGAACCGCAGATCCGCGCCTTGAGGCCGGGAACGCAGATCGAGTTGCGCATCTGGTCGAAGGCCCTGCCCGTGGCGAAGATGGCGAAAGAGTTCACGAAGGGGATCATACCGGCCAGGGCGAACCCCGCCGCCGTGGAGGTCATGTTCTGCTCGGCTATCCCCATCTCGAAGAAGCGGTCGGGGAACTCGCCCTGGAATAGGACGGTCCGGGTGGATTTCCCCAGATCGGCCTCCAGGACCACGACCCGCTTGTCGCGTCGGCCGAGTTCAACGAGGCTCTGGCCGTAGGCCTCCCGCAGGCTCTTGGTCTCCGGTATCCGCATCATGCTATGGTCCTCAGGGAGGTCGGGATCTCGGCGCCCAGGGCGTCGAGATCGGCCATCGCCTTCCGGTAGAGATCTTCGGTGAGAACTCCGTTGTGGAAGGCGGGGTTATTCTCGGCGAAGGAGATGCCCTTGCCCTTGACGGTCCGGGCGACGATGGCCGTGGGTCGGCCCTTGACCGTTTCGGCCTCCTCTAATGCCGCGACGATCTGCGGAATGTCGTGGCCGTCGATATTGATGACGTGCCACCCGAAGGCCTCCCATTTCCGGGGGATGTCGGGGATATCGAAGATCTCGCAGGTGGGACCCGATGCTTGGATCCTGTTGCAGTCGATGATCCCGACGAGGTTGTCGACGGCGAATTTCCGGGCGGCCATGGCGGCCTCCCAAAGCTGGCCTTCGGAGAGCTCGCCGTCGCCCATCGCCACGAAGACCCGATTCGGCTTATCGTCGATCCTCAACGCGAGGGCCATGCCCAGGCCGATCGACAGTCCCTGCCCCAACGAGCCGGTCACCGCCTCCAGCCCCGGAGTCTTGAGGTCGGGATGCCCTTGGAGGTGACAGCCGATCGCCTTCATGTCCTTGAAGTCGCTCCTGGGGAAGTACCCGAGCTCGGCGAGGGCGGCGTATTGAATAAGCGCCACGTGCCCCTTGCTCAGGATGAACCTGTCCCGCGCCGGGTCCTTGGGATCCGCCGCGTTGAGCTTCATGACGTGGAAGTAGAGCGCCGCCACGATGTCCGCCAACGAGCAGGCTCCGCCGAGATGGCCCGGCCGACCTACGCCCACCATCTCCACCACGTCGCGGCGGAGTTGCAGAGCTATCCTCTGGAGTTCCAGAACCTGCGCCTCGCGTATCATGGCCCGCCTCCAAAACTTGTTAGTTGTATGATATCTTATATGACAATTCTGGTCAAGAAAATTACACCTCCAAGGTTCGCTCCGCATGAATCCCGCGAGCGCGCGTTCCGCTCAAAGAAAAGCCCCCGACTCAGGCGTCGGGGGCTCAGGGAAAAACAAGTGACCGATCCGCTATTTTAGCTGTTCCAGGTAGGCGAGGACCTGGGATTTCATCTCCTTCATGAGCAAGGCGACGTAGATGAGGAGTCCGATGAGCACCAGCAATCCGATCCCCATGACGAAGATGAGGACTACGCCCCCGATGGAGGCCGGGATGACGAACTTGGGCAGGATCTTGTCTATCCGAGCTACCTGCCGCAGACTGGTATCTTCCGTCGCGCGGTTGTATTCGGCGACCGCCAGGCCGTTGGCGTACACCAGCGTCACCTTGTCGCCGACGGAGAACGAGCCCATCAGGTCCACGAATCCTTCTTTGCCGTTTTCCCACTTGATCCGGCAGCGGTTGAAGTGGCTCGTGCTGCTCCGGACCGCCCGGACTCTACCGTTCATGTCGCTCCCGCCCCCCGAAATATGGGTTTCGGACAATTGGCGAGCTTCCGTGATCTCGCCGCTGGCATGGGAAAATTCCCACGTAGAACCGTAAATTGCCATAGTTCCCCCTAGAAGTTCGTATTCCCGCTAATGCGATATCGAGCACCGCGTTTTTGAAATAGCTATTTTGAAATCGGCGGCGTTGTGCGCGAAATAGTCCAGCGGTTTCCGCTGGGAATCACCTCTCGGCCCCTTGGGACAGCGGTACTATACAGGCCCAAGGAGGCGCGGGCTTTCGAAGTTATAACTTCTTCATATATTTCCTTTTTTTTCCGCCGGCTAGGCATCCGAGAGCCCCATGGTATAATCCGCTCCGTGTCGTACCCCGAACTCCATCGATTCATCATCCTGTTCGGAGCCCTCACCTCGTTCTTTCTCGGGCTGTCCCAGATACTCCTCGTGAAGAAGAACCGGCGGAACTACCTCATCGTGCTGGTATTCTTCGATACGGCCCTGTTCCAAGTCACGAACCAATTCTTCATTTTCCGAGAACTGCCTAACTGGCACGAGCTGTTCCCGATCGCGAACCTCGTATCCTCGACGCTCGTGTACTCGTTGCTGCCCCTGACCTTTCTTTGGCTCATGTCCCTCGGCACCCAGGACTTCCGCTTCAAGCCCCGCATGCTGGCGCATTTCATCGCGCCGGCGCTCGTCGCGATCCTGATGGTCCTCTTCCGCCGATCCCCCGCGGACCCCGCCGTCCGGCCGGAGGATTATCGGGGATACCTCTACGACACCGATCCCCTGTATAGGATCAACGCGATCGGATCCTGGATCCAGACCGGGGTGTACGGCGTCTGGATAACCCGCGCCTATCTGCCCGCCATCTTGCGGGCGAACCTGGCGAAGCGGTCGAATCTCCTGACCATCCTCATGATGGTGGGAATGATGACCTACAGCACGGTGGCGTGCGTGGGGTATTATTACGCCCGGGATACCTTCAGGCTGATCTACGAAACGCGCATGACCTTCATCGTCATTACGATCTTCCTCGTCAGCTATCGTTTCCCTTTCCTGTTGAACATCGTAA
>JAEWSV010000438.1 GCA_023398155.1 Spirochaetota bacterium | reverse complement strand
GTCGTTCACGAGGCGCATCTGATCCTGGAGTTCTTTGGATTTCCGGGCGAGTTCTTCGGCCTCGGCCTTCCTGCGGGCGAACTCCGCGGCTGCTGCGGCCTTGCGGGAAGCCTCTTCGGCGGCCTTCGCCGCGGCCGCTTCCTCCGCGGCTCTCCGTTCCTCCTCGCTCGCGCCTCGGTCGGCGGCCGCCGGAGGTACGCGGCCCGCGGCCTTGGAGACCGACTCGACGGCTTTACCGATCTGGTTCAGGGCGGCGGCGACGCCTTCGTCGTCGGAGCGCCTGACCGACGCTTCCCGCCCCTCTTCGGCGAGCCGCTTTTCCGTTATGGCCCGATCCCGCAGGGCGCGCGCCGCCTCGTCTTCGGCGTCCCGTATGAGCAGCTTGTCCAAAAGATCGAGGGCGCGCTGATGCTCGCCCGCTTCCACGTAATCTTCGGCGAGGGCGAGGGTATTCCTGCGCGAGCGTTCCGCGCCGCCTCCCGCCTTTACCAGGAAGAAGGCTGTCGGGATCGCAAGTAGTAAGAAGAAGACGCTTGCGGCGACGGCGATCCGCGCCATGTTCCTCTTGCTTTCGGCCTTTCCGCCATCGTTCGCAACCGGCATCGTATGCGTCCCTCCCCGGGACTCATCCAATATATCGAATCGGAGCTTCCTACTCCAGTTCGAATTCGCCTTCGTATTGCATCACTTCCTCCGAACCGGCCGAGAGGCCGCGCGTCTGCTCGGCCGCTTCCTGCAGAGAGGCGGAAACCTCGTTGAGCAGGGCCGTCCGACGTTCCTCCGCAGCTCGGGACTCCTGTTCGGCCGCCAACCGTTGCCGTTCTTCCGCCGCGAAGCCTTCCGCGATCGCCGCCAGGAGCCGTTCGATGTCGGGACGCTTCGGCGACGCCGGCTCGAGGGAAAGATACGTCCCATAATCGGCCGAGGCATCCCTGAGCGATCCGGTGCGGATACGGGCGTTCGCTCGGTTGAGGTAGGCGGACGCGTAGGAAGGGTCGCCCGCGATGGCCTGGCTATAGTACTGCTCAGCGAAGGCCGCGGCGTTCTTCTGGAAATAGACGTTGCCGAGGTTATAGGCGATGAGCGGTTGCTTCTCGCCCGACCGCGGGAGGATCTTGCGGAGTGTCTGGATCGCGTCGTCCAGGCGGCCGAGCTGCTGATACGCGAGGCCCAGGTACAGCGCGGCCTGGACGTTCGCCGGATCTTCCCGGACCGCCGCCTCAAGGCGCGGAACGGCCTCGACGCCCTTGTTGCGGAGGAAAAGCCCTTCCCCTTCGGTGAAGGCGGTCTGCGGAAACGCGATTCTGACGGGTATCGCCAGCGCCGCGAAGGCGATCAGGAGCGCTCCGCGGAAGGGCTTGACGATTTGACAGGGTACCGTAAAATAATTACTCTTCACGATATCGGAGGATATCACGACGACACGGGAAGCGTCATGACCGGCATAGTCTTTCTCATATTTGTACTCGGAGCCGGCATCGGCGTCTTGGCCTTTTTCCTGGTTAAGTCGGTGGTCGCCCCGAAACGGGTAGAGATGATCGCGAGCCTGCTGAAGCAAGGCAAGGTTCAATCCGCGTCGAAGGCGGCGAAGGTCATAATCGCGAAGGAACCGCGGAACGCCGTGGCGCATTACCTTCTCGGTCAGGCCTATCTCGCCGACAACAAGGGCGAACTCGCCCTCATGGAATACAAGACCGTCAACCAGATCGGTATGTTCGGCCCCGCCTTGAACGAGGCCGAATTCCGGAAGAAGATGGCGCAGCTCTTCGTCCGTTACGGACAATCCGAAGAGGCCCTAAAAGAGTACCTCCTTCTCGTGAAGCTCGAACCCTTTCAGGCCGACCACTTTTATTGGGCCGGAAAACTCTTCTCGGACCGCAACCGCACGGACATGGCCGTAAACTATTTGCGGAAAGCGGTGGAACTGGATCCGCGGCACGGCAAGGCCCATTACGAACTCGGCATCATGCTCTATAGAGAGAAACGGACCGTGGAAGCCAAGGCGGAGCTGGACGCATCGCTGAAGTCGGAACCGGATAATATCCAGGCCTACTACTTCCTCGGAAAGCTCCTCAAGGAGTCCCACGATTACGTGGCGGCCCTCCTCGCCTTCGAAAAGGCGCAGCGCGACCCGGAATTCAAGGTGAAGGCCTTGGTGGAGCGCGGCGGCTGCTACATGAGCATGAACGCGATCGATAAAGCCATCCCCGAGCTCGAGCGGGCGGTGAAAGCCGCCGCCGACGACGGCTGCCAGGAAGCGCTCTACGCGCGCTATTTCCTCGCGATGTGCTTCGAAAAGACGCGGGAACTGGACAAGGCCATCGAGCAGTGGGAACGGATCTACGCGAAGAAAACGGCCTTCCGCGACGTCGCGGAAAAGCTTTCCCACTATCAAGAATTCCGCACCGACGACAAGATGAAGGACTACCTCACCTCGGGCCGCGAAGAGTTCGTGGAGCTGTGCAAGGCCCTCGTGAGCCAAGGAATGTCCCTCCTCGTCCGCGATATATCGGAGATACCCAACGGCTGCGACATCATCGCCGTGGAAGGCGATTCGGCGAAGTGGCTCAACGCGCGCAAGATGCCCCGTTTGATCCGCCTCCTCAGGATCCCCGACCTGATCGATGAGGGAATGGTTCGCCAGCTCCTTGAGGACATGAAGAAGCTCAGCCTGACCCGGGCCGCGATCGTGACGAGCTCGGGCTTCTCGCGGACCGCCCTCGACTTCTCCAATTCCCGGCCGATCGATTTGGTGAACAAGGACCAACTCCAGGAGATCCTGGATAAAGTCGACATCTACGGATCGGCCCGACGTTCATGAAGATACTCTGCGTATCGGATCAGATCGATCCGCTCGTCTACAGCGCCTCCATCAAGGAGCGCTTCTCCGACGTGGATCTCGTGATCAGCGCCGGCGATCTTCCGATGGACTACCTC
>JAEWSV010000196.1 GCA_023398155.1 Spirochaetota bacterium | reverse complement strand
TCCATGTTCTTCGGCCAGAACGAAAACCCCTTCACCGGTCAGTGGTATATCCACAAGGGCGTGGACATCTCCACGTATCGGCAGGGAGACCCCGTCTTGGCTACGGCGGACGGCCAGATCGCGACCCTCGACTACGACCACGGCGGATTCGGCAACTACGTCATCATCAAGCACAAGCATGGGTTCTACACCCGTTACGCCCACCTCCAATCGTTCGCGGCCCGCATCCAAAAAGGGCAAAAGGTGCAGCAAGGCCAGGTGATCGGATACATCGGAAACACCGGACTCTCCACGGGACCGCACCTCCACTACGAGGTCCATATCGGCTCGGACGTCGTAGACCCGATGAAATACCTCAATATCCGTTCCAGCCTCGCTCGATCCGAACGCTGATTCCCGGGAAGCATATGGCCGTCGCGACGCACGAAGACCTCTCGATCAACACCATCATCGGCCCCGGCACGTCCATCCGCGGAGACATAGAGGCCGGCGGCTTCGTCCGGGTGGACGGTTCCCTCGTGGGCGACCTCGTCGCGAAGGGACGCGTGGTCATCGGCGAGCGGGCCCGCATGGAGAGCGACATCGTCGGCAGTTCCGTGACGGTCGGCGGCGTCGTTAAAGGATCGATCTTCGCGAGCGAGCGCGTCTCCGTCCTGGCTACCGGCCTCGTCCTCGGCGATATCGTGACCAGGCGCCTCCAGGCCGACGACGGCAACCTCATTCACGGAAAGGTAGTCGCCTGCGGCGATCAGGAGGCCTGGGAAGCGAAGCTCGCCGCCTACCGCGACGAGCGCGGCGTCCGGTCCGCCGTCTTGCGGGCGCTTTCCTCCCACCCGGAACGGAGCGATGCCTAAGGTAGATTTCCCGGAAGGGACCAGCCCCTTCTTCAACCCCGCGGCCTATGCGAACGTGAAGGCCGACGCCAAAAAGACGAAGGATAAAGAACGGATCCGCGGCGCCAAACCGCCCGCCTTTTCGTCGCTCCTGGAAGAGGCCCGTACCGAAGAGACCGAGGCCGCCGCGCTCGAACTTCCCCCTTCGGAAGAGGCGCTCCGCGCGCTCCTGGACGACGTACACCAGTCCGGCGAGCTTCTTAAGGAGAAGCCCTTCCCCGAAGAGATCAAACGCTACAAGGCGGCGGTACGCAACTTTCTTCACTACATCGTTGAGAACGGCTATACTGTCGAAGAGCACGTGGGGGGAAAGAACATCCTCAAACGGAAAAAACTGACTTTGATACAGGTCGTGGACCGCAAGCTGGAACAGCTCGCCGCGGGCATTCTCGCGGGACAAAGTTCCCAACTCGACATCCTCGCGCGCGTGGATGAGATCGCGGGGCTGCTCGTCGACCTGACGCGATAAGGAGTCCTGATGGACGAACGGAACGAATACGGCGAACGCCCCTACGAGGACGCCGAGACCGCATATACCAACGAAGGCGTCGTGGACGCCGATACCGTCACCGATGACGACTTATCCTCGCTCGAGGATACGGAATCGTCGAGCATGGGCACGCATGTCGTCGCGGACGGCACGGCGGCCGGGGCCATCAGTCCCGATACGCCGCTATACCGGCTCAGGCTGGGCTATTCCCATGAGACTTTCATCGCGGCTTACGCCGGCGAAGAGCTCAAGGCCCAGAATATCGTCGTGGTGCCGACCCGGTACGGGCGGGACCTCGCGGAAGTGGTCGGCCGGGTTACCAGCGCGGCCAATCCGGGCATCGGCGACATCGCGCTCATCGAACGCCCCGCGGACGCCGCCGACCTCGAGCGCTCCCGCAAGGACGCGCAGCGCGAGGCGGACGCCTTCCGCGTTTGCCGGGAAAAGATAGCCGCCCACAAGCTGGACATGAAGCTCGTCTCCGTGCATTACCTGCTCGAAGAGCCGAAAATTCTCTTCTTCTTCACCGCCGAGAACCGGGTGGATTTCCGCGAGCTCGTAAAAGACCTCGTCGGCATCTTCAAGACCCGCATCGAACTCCGGCAGATCGGCGTTCGGGACGAGTCCCGGGTAGTCGGCGGACTCGGCGTATGCGGCCGCGGCTATTGTTGCCACGCGGTCTCCGACAAGCTGAAACCCGTCTCCATCAAGATGGCGAAGGACCAGAACCTGTCCCTCAATTCTATGAAGATTTCGGGCCCCTGCGGCCGGCTGCTCTGCTGTCTGGCCTACGAGCACGGCTTCTACCACGAGGAGCGCAGGACCATGCCTCCCGAAGGGTGCCGGATCAGCCACGCCGGAGTAAATTGGAAGGTCACCGAGGTGAATCCCGTATCGGGCAGACTCAAGATCGTCGGAGAGGACGGACGGCAGATCTATCTTCCGAGCGATCGCTTCGAGCGGGCCGACGGCCGGTGGCGTATGCGCGAAGACGCGCTCCGCGACGTCGAGCAGTCCTCTTCGCCATCGCATCCCCGCTGAGGTCCTATGCTACGGGGCGGCATCTCTTCGGTCAGTTATAGGAACGCGCTTCCCCGCGACATCATCGCCGCGGCCCGCGGCTCGGGACTCGGGGGCATCGAATGGTCGGCGGACACCCACGCGCCCCACGGTGACCTCGCGAAAGCCGAGGAACTCATGATGGCCACGCTCCGCGCGGGGCTCACCGTGAGCGCTTACGGATCGTTCTATCGGATGGGACGGGGAACGCGGTCCACCCTTGATTTCGCGACGGCCGTTCTCGCGTGCGCACGAAAGCTCCAAGCCCCCATAATTCGCATTTGGGCGGCGCCGGCCGATACGGCTCCTAATGGCACCTTGGAGGCCTTGCGTCGAGAGGCGATCGAGATCGCCGATCAGGCGGGGCGATTCGGCATCACCGTGTGCCTCGAGCCCCATGAACTCAGCGTCATAAACGATTACGATCGCCTGGCCGAACTCGTGACCGTCGCCGACCACCCCTTCTTCCAGGCCTGCTGGGCGCCGCTCGCCGCTCCCCCGAGCAAGGATAGGGAAACGAGCATCTCGGCGCTCGCGCCCCATATCGCGCTCATCCATGTCCGGAACTGGACGCGCGCCTACGCGCGTCGCCCGCTCGGCGAGAATCTGGAGTGCTGGGTCCGCGTAATGGATGCCCTCGCCGAACGGGCGCGCCGCTCGGTCCTGGATTACTGGGCTCTCATCGAATACCTTGAAGACGAAGGGAGCGAAACCCTCAAACGGGAAGCCGAAGCCCTGCAAACGCTCTTGGAACAGCGGACCCTCGTCGCGGAACTCCGCTAGCGTTCAACGGGCGGCGACGCCGACCACGCCGAGGCTATTACCCCGCATCGTATCGCCGGAAAAATCGTCGTAAAGATCCACCTTCTCAAAGCCGGCGGCGTGGAGGAGTTCGACGAGTTCCACCGGCGTCGCGGGATACAAGGCCACGCGGTCCCGGAACACCGGTTGGTCGCTAGACGAGAAAATGGTCGCTTCAAAACTGATGCGTCCATCGTCGCGCTTGCGGTACTCCCGCTCGAAGCGGGCCCTGGGCGACTCGATCGTGGGAAGACGGTTGAGGCCCTCGGCGGCGACGCGCTCGTAATTGACCACCTGGAACACGAACGCGCCTCCGGGACGAACCACCTGCCGCATCTGCTTCAGGAAGCGGGAGATCGTCTTGGGGCCGTCTAGGTGAACGAGCGTATTCCCGAGGCAGAGGCAAAGATCGAAACGTCCGGCGGCGAAAGTCGACCCGATCTCCAGCATATCCATGCAGAAGAATCGCGCGTTCGTCCGCGGCTCAGGATTACGTCGGCAGGCGCTTTGGATCATGGCGCTGTTGAGGTCGATCCCGGTCACGTCCATCCCCAGCCGCATGAGCGCGAGGGCGAACGTCCCGGTGGCGCAACCGACATCCAAGATCTTAACGCGTTTTCCCGCATCGTTCCTTCCGGCAACGGTCTTTCGGGCCAGGGCCTCTACGAACGAGACGCGGGCGGGCTCAACGGGAAAAAGCTCGTCGTAATACTCGAGCAGATTGTCGTATAGGTTTTCCATTCGTACCTCGCCTCTATCTAATACGGTATGAACGGTGAGGTATCATCCGTCGCTCTTCATAATAATGAAAAAAGCGGCGCATAGCCATCAACGCGGCGACGCGACCGGGCGGATCCTCGTTTCATAGGGCCCGAGCCGTAATCCGCCGACGCGGCGCGACCTATCGCCGTGATTCAGCAGGACCTCGACTTCGCCGCCGTCCTCGGTCCGCCGCCGTACCGCCTCCACGCCGATACCGAGGAAGCGCGGGGAAAGGCCCGCGCGCTTGAGCAGCCGCCGGTAGAGCAGGAAAGTCGTCGCGGCGTCGGGCGAAGTCCCGAGGTACCAGACCCGGCCGGCGCCGTACGCGTTCACGGTCAGGGCCGGCTCGCCCGCGTACCGTTTCTTCCGCGACCGGTACCGCGCGGCTACGCGGGCCGTCGTCGGTTCCAGGCTTTCGGCCCAAACCTCGCCTTTGGTCGGCAACGCCGCGGCCGGAACGAGCGGAGGCAGGACCTCCGCCGTGAGGGCGAGGCCGACCGTCTCCTTGCCGAGCGATTCGAAGGATCGGACGCGGACGCCCGCGAGCTCCGCGAAAAGGCCGGGAAGCGGCTCGTCGCCGTTCCGGTTGTCGAGTCCGCGCGCGCCCGCCCGCCAGCCGACCACGAGGGTCCCGCCGGCGCGCACCCAGGCCGTGAGGCGTTCCACGAAGGCGAGGTCGGCCAATTCATAGAGCGGCAAGGAAATGAGCTTGTAAAGGTCCAGCTCCACCGATCGCACGCTCTTCACGTCCGCGTTCACGTTGAAGAGCACGAAGGGCGCGAAGTACCGCGCCATCTCCGCGTCGTAACCGACCTGGAGGTAGGGGACGGGCCGCAATTCCAGGCCCGTCGACAGGGGTTGCTCCCGGAGGAGGCGCGACGAATCGCGGTCGTAGACGAGGCAGGCCGCGGCCTCCGGGGGCACGGCGGCGAAGCGGGAAAATTCTTCCTTCTTCTCCGCCATGTTCCGCACGAGCGCCCGCTCGCGGTCCGTCTCCCGGTCGTCGGTATCGCGGAGCCCGTAACAGAGCTGCTCTTGGCCCGCGGCGGCGGTACGCCAGCGGAAATAGAAGACGGAGTCGGCCCCGCGCGCCACCGCCTGGTTCGTCCAAAGGGCGGTCTGCGCCGGCGAAGGCGCATACCCCAGGTGGGTGTGGCCTTGGATGCCGCAGAACTGTTCCATGATCTTGAAGGTGCCCCGCGCCTTGAGGCCGCGGGCGTAGGCGAGCATGTACGCGGTGACGAAATAGGGGTACGGCTCCTCCTGGGCTCCCCAGACGGGATAGTTGTCCCACCCCGCGGCGTCCATGGGTTCGAGCATATCTTCCATATCGATGCACTGCCCGAGGGGCGCGGGGTACAGGTTGGTGGTGATCCATTGGGTTTCCGGAACGATGGAACGGAGGATCTCCACCTGGGACCGCGCCCAGGAAACGGCGGAGGCCGAACAGAACCGGTCGTAGTCGAGGAGGAGGGCCGGGTTGTGGCCGGACGCGACCTGGACGCGCGGGAGCGGAACCTGCTTGAACCGGGCGTACGTGGTACCCCAGAAGACCGTTCCCCAGGCCTCGTTGAGTCTTTCGATGGTGCCGTAGCGGACGGCGAGCCAGGCGTGCCAGGCGGTGAGGCACCGGTCGCAGACGCAGTGGTCGGAACCTTCGTGGCCGATCTCGTTGTCGATCTGCCAGCCGATGACCGCCTTCCGGCCGCCGTAGCGCACCGCCGCGGCCCGCACCACGCGGTGGGCGGCGGCGCGGTACGCGCTCGCGTTGAAGCACCCCATGCGCCGCGTGCCGAAGTCCCGCTCCATGCGGCTGGGGTGGACGGCGAGAACCGCGGGGTCCTCGTCCAGGAGCCACGCGGGAAAGGTGGCGGTCGGCGTCCCGATCACGATCTTGAGGCCGCGGCTCTCCAGGAGATCGATCGCCTCGTCGAAGAGGGAAAAATCGAAGCGGCCCTTCTCGCTTTCGATCACCGCCCAGGCGAATTCCATGATGCGCGCGGCCGCGAACCCCAGTTTCGCCATCCGGTCCACGTCGGAAACCCACTTCGACCGATCCCATTGCTCGGGATACCAATCCACGCCCCACAACACGCCGTGCTTTTCCATGCCTCGAAGTATAGGCTGTCGGCCCTGTCTTGACTATATCGATAATTAATTATACATTAACGCACGTGAGCGAACGCGGCCGGAAAATCCAAATATGCATGGGCAGTTCCTGCTTCGCGCGGGGAAACGGCCTCAACGCCGAGATCCTCCAGCGCCTCGTCGCGGCGGGACGGCTGGAGGCCGAACTCGCCGACGAGGTCTCGGGGACGCTCTGCGAGGGGTTCTGCAAGGACGGCCCCATCCTCGTCGTGGACGGCGTCGTGCACAAGCGCGTGACCGCGACCACCATCACCGACATCCTGGCGCGCTGACATGGACTTCCTCAATCCTATCTTCACCGAAAAGGCCGAATGCCAAGACTGCTACAAGTGCCTCCGCGAATGCGCCGTTAAGGCGATCAAGGTCGAAGGCGGCCGCGCGGCGGTAGTCGGCGACCTCTGCGTACTCTGCGGCCACTGCGTGGAAGTATGCCCGGTCGGCGCCAAGCGCGTCCGGAGCGACCTCCCGCGGGTCCGGCGTCTCCTGGAAACCAAGGCCCGCGTGGTCGTCTCCCTCGCGCCCTCCTTCGCCGCGGAGTTCCCCGGCCT
>JAEWSV010000430.1 GCA_023398155.1 Spirochaetota bacterium | reverse complement strand
AAAGAACGTATTCGCCTACGCCAAACTCAAGGGCTTGATTCAGGTCGATCCGCTTTCCGATATCCACCATCTCCCAAGCGACGAGGTCCGCCGCGACATCTTCACGCCGGAAGAGCTCTCTCGCCTTTTCCCCCTTGATCGCGCGGAGGCTGAGCGAGTATGGCAGACGCAGATGTGGCTGGCGTACGGGCTCACGCTTCGATATTCAGGCGCAAGGCCGAGCGAGATCCACGCCTTGACCTGGGAGGATTGGGACCCGGTGGCGGAGGCGTTCCCGATCATAAACGCCGTGGAGAATACGACGGGAAAAGTCAACGATAGGACGAAGACCGGATCTTCGAAAGCCGCGTTCCTTCCCCATCGAGCAGTCCAAGAGCTCATACTCTGGAAACACTTCTGCCAGGACGCCGCGGGCCGCTCTTTCGTTTTCTCCTTCGACGGGAAAACGCCGCTTACAACGGCAACGGCGCGGCACCACTTTATCGGAGCGTGCCGGCGCGCAGGTGTCGAACTCAACGGTCGTGTTCCTTATTGCCTGCGTCATACCCTGGCGACGGAGATGCTGGAAGTCCTTCCCATGGATATGGTACAGGAGCTTCTCGGCCACTCCGCTGGCTCGAGCGTTACCAAGGCCTCGTACTGGCACCCGAGCAAGCGCAGGCTCACGCGGTCGCCGCGGGCGCAGGAGCTCAAGCTGGCGGTGGATGAGATGAGAGGGGAAGGCCACAAGGATTAAAACGTTGAGGTAGGCGTCTTCACCGCTTCGCCAAAAGATGCCGCAAGCGCTTCATACTTCGGGCGGCAGTTTTTCTCAAAGCTACTTGAGCTTCGCATCGGCGAGTACGTCACGTTATTGTACGCCTGCCCCATTCCGCTTGTAGCCTTGAAATAGGGATCCGCGATCGTAATCCTGGCGGCTCCATCCTTTACCTCAACCGTAAACGTAGATTTAAGGCTATAAACATAGACGCCCTCGATGAAGTCGGTCGTATACTTACCCTTAATCATTCCGGCTTCTTTGTCGCTGAACTCTATGACCGATTCCGCCGAGACGAAGGTGTCCACCGCCCATGAGTTCGCGATGACGAACAAGCGATCCTTACTTTGCCCGCTTGATTCAAAAACCCTGACAACCTTCGCTTGATCGGGGGTTAGGTCGTTTTCCATCATCGTGGCGCACCCCATGAGCATAGCCGTGAGCGCGAGCAACCCCATTCTAATAGTTTTCATCGATCAATCCTCCGTGTAAAATGGTTTACGAATGCACTACAATCATAACATTACACCATGAAAAACTCCATCGAGCGTGTACGGGCTGTTGTCGTTGATCTTCTTTTCGTCGCTTCCGACGACCTACGCCGCGCCCGCGCTGATGGCGACCATGACCAGGCTCGCTTGATCGAGGTCGAGCGCGACGCCTTCGCCCGCGTCGTCGCCATCATCGACGCCCTCCACGATGAGAGCGCGCCCCGTGGCCAAGGTAGTCATCATGAAGGCGCCCGAAGTATCGAATAGCGAGGGATTCGATGCACTCTCCAGACAGTTGCGCGGCGCGCTTCCACGTGGTATAGGTACGGATGGGGATGGTTCCGCCGAGCTGCACGGACCCGAATTCAAAATACTTGATGTGACGCTTTCCGGCTCCGACGGGGAATTGAAGTATCCGCGGACGTGCGCGCTCGTTCACTATATCGCCGCCGAGTCCTCGGAAGACAACGGAAGCTCATCGCCGAAAACTGGCTGGTCGGGCGCCTCGCGCTGGTATCCGGCCGGCTCGGGTTGGCGCGGAGCCGCGATGTCCACGATCGCGCGAGTGAGGGCACTACGGCAGACGGGGTCCATCACGTCCAGGCCGTCAATGACGGGCGTATACCGTTTCGCGCGGTCAAGCAAATCCGCTTCAGTTCGCGTAATCCTCAGAGGGGCAGAATCAGAAAAAAACGACTCCACCGTTACGCCAACAATATCGGCGAGGCGGTATAAATAATCCCCGCGTGGAATGCGCTTCTCTCGCTTCCAGTTCGCGTAGGTTGATTTTGATACCTCAAGCTTTCCGGCTATCCAGTAATCCTTGAGCCTCTGCGACACCACGGCCGCATCTATTTTTCTCCACATGGACTCAGCAAGCGCCTGTTCTGCTTCTGCGCTGATCCATTCCGACCTCTCTGGCATATAAACAATATCGTAATATTTTATGCTCATATGCGTAAATATTTCCTTGACAGGTTCGCAAGTGCGCATTAGAATCGGCGATATGGAGAACACGGAACGCAAGTGCGCATATCGGGACGTAGGAAGGCCGATCACGGCCAAGTTCAAGCCGAACGGGACATGGCAGGCCACTATCCCCATCGAGTTTCTCAGGGCTACCAAAACCAAGGAAGGCGCAGTCTTCCAGGCCCAGGTCGGAGATGACGGGAGCCTGAAGCTCGTCCCGATTAAGGGCGCGCCGGCATGACCGCCTTCATCGTCTTTCTCGGCGACCACGCGCTTGCCTTCGCCTGGGCCTTCATCGCGTTCGGCGTCGCCTTCCACCTTCTCGTCGCGTGGATCAACCGCCCGCTCTGGTTCCGCCGATGGTGCGATTCCGTCGCATCTCGCCTTCGTGGCTTTTTCCGCCGTTTCCGGGGCGCCCTATGAGCGACGCCATCCGCCCCGCGCGCGAAATCTGTAGCGCGATCGAGAACTACATCGCCGACCGCGTCGAGGCCCAGGAAGCGAAGATCGACCGCTTCATCCGCGCCGTGACCGACCAGCGCATCGGCTCGCGCGAGGTCGCG
Organism: Spirochaetota bacterium; assembly: GCA_023398155.1. Classification (GTDB taxonomy): domain Bacteria; phylum Spirochaetota; class Spirochaetia; order Treponematales; family Breznakiellaceae; genus JAEXTK01. The sequence continues at coordinate 5,055 of JAEWSV010000430.1, read as the reverse complement.
TCCAGGCTCGGGATATCCGTGGCCTCGTTCTACGACTGGAAGCAGAGCAAGCCCTGGAAGCTCCCGAACTTCGGCCGCTCTGCATCCGGGCCCGATACCGACTACTCATGCTCGGTCGCCGACTTCTACGATTGGTATCACGTGCCGGGCGTGGTTGATCCAGATGCCCATCACCGCCGGGAGTGGGAGGCGCTCGGGCTCAAGGGGCAGGCTGAGGCGCGGGGGATAGCGGTATGAGCGGATGGACGCAGTTCGCGGAATTCCCTGTATACGGCGAGCCCAAGCCGCAGCCCCGCGCTCGAGCCTGTCGTCGCGGAAGCCACGCCGGTGTCTACGACCCCGGAACCTCTGACGGCTGGAAGTCTCAGATCGCAATCGCGGCCCGTGCCTTCCTTCCTCCGGCCCCAATCGACGGCCCGGTGAAGCTCGATGTCGTGTTCGTGTTCCCGCGTCCGGGGCGCCTTCTCCGCAAGAAGGACCCCGATGGCCGCATTCTGCATACCGCGAAGCCCGACCGCGACAACCTCGACAAGGCGGTCATGGACGCGCTCACCGCGATCGGCATGTGGCGCGATGACGCGCTCGTGTGCGCGGGTAGCCCTGAAAAGTTTTACGCCGCGAGGGGAGAGCCTTCGGGGGCGCATATCCAGATTTCAGTTTTCAAGGAGGAGTAGGTGAAACAAGAGTATGAAGCCGTGAGCCTGGACCGCCTGAACGGCGGGCAGGTGGTAGCCCTGTTCGATCGCGAGCTTGAGGTGGTGCTCAGAAACATCGCTGACGAGAACACTCCGTCGAAGGCCATCCGGTCCATCACCATACAGATCGACATCAAGCCCGAAGAGGATCGAGAGAGCGCCGTCATTCAGGTGTCGGCGAAATCGAAGCTGGCGGCCGTGAAGCCATCTAAGTCGTTCGCTGTGTTTGGCTTCGACGGAAAGAAGGTCACGGCGTACCAGACCGACGTCAAGCAACTCAAGCTCGGTGAAGAGCCGATGCCGGAGAACGTCCGAAGTATCGCCGATGCGGCGGGGAGGAATTGATGGACCAAGGATACGTCAAGGAAATGGAGCGCCTCGCGAACGAGGGTAAGGTAATCGAAATCGGCGGGGAAAAGTTCTCCTCGCTGAACATGCGGCCGGTTTTCTTCGAGCCGCGCCCGGAAGCGCTCACCGTGCGGACCCTTACGGGTCTTCACTCGTACATAGTCGAGAACGTCGACGGTCTCGACCTGAAGTGTCTTCTAGTCCAGGTCGTCGACCACAAGTCGGTGGCTATCGTATCCAAGATAGGCGGAAAGGATCGCAAGCGCGATGCCTTCATCAACGCGAAGCACGACGGCGCCGTGTTCGAGTTCAACAAGTTCATGCCGTCCGAGCCGTTCCTCATCGCCGTCAACGCGCTCTTCCTTCCTACCAAAGGCCGCGACGATCTTCTTTCGTTCGCTTCCCGCCTCAAGATCGAGGAGTCGACGAACCTCGTTGATACCGGAGTATCTCAGGAAGCGACGGTCCGTGTCGGAACAAAGGGAGGTCTGACCGAAACAGAGCCCGCTCCGGCTCGCGTCACCCTCAAGCCGTTCCGTACCTTCACCGAAATCGATCAGCCGGAAAGTGAGTTCGTGTTCCGAATGCGGAGGTCGGAAGGCGGCGTCGATCTCGCTCTTTTCGAGGCAGACGGCGGCGCTTGGAAGGCCGAGGCTATGCAGCGAATCGCGGCCTGGATCTCGGAGAAGACGGCCGACATTGGACTCGCGGTGATCGCGTAAGCCATGAAGCGCCCCGTATCCTTCTCCATCCCCTTCGACTCCGTCCCCCGCTTCATCCGTACCGCGGCGCGCTTCGGCCTCTTCGGCAAGTACGCACTTTCCGGACTCGCCCGCTTGGCCCTATTTCAGTTCTGCGAGGCCGACGAAACAGGCGACAACACCTACGTCCTGCAGATCCGATATGACGCGAATATGGGGAAGGAACTCGAACAGATCGCGTACGGGAAAACAGGAGGGTCGGTGGAGGAATGGGCGAAGCAGGTCTTGGCGAAGGAGATTTCCAGAAACGGCCTCACAGCGCAGCAATTCCAGCGGGTCAAGGAATCATACGGCAAAGAAACGCTATCGCGCCTTAGCCCCTTAGCGCTGCCGCTAAGCGTATCCGAAGAGTGAGCCCGTGAAAACATCGTGCTTGGAATCCCCCGGTTCGTCGAACCGGTCCTTATTTCACCTCAAGGAGGGAACCTTGAAGCGTCTTCTGATCTTGTTCGCGATCCTGGCTTTGGCGTTCATCGCCGCGCCCGCTTTCGCGACCGAAGCCATCGGGCCGCCCGGTATCACCGCGGCGCCCATTGACTTCGACGCCGTCCTGTTCCCTGTGGCCGTGCAGGTCCCGAAGGAGTTCAGCGCGGTCGCCGTCGATGCGCTCGCGCTCTCCACCTCTACCGCCATCGACGTGGCGCCGGCCATCTGCCGGCCCGTCATCGGCTTGGCCCTCGCGGCCGAGAAAAACGCCTGCAACAAATACATGGTCTGTTCCGTGCAGAGCGACAACCGCCCGAGCCTGGGCTCCGTCGCCTGATGCCCCGGCCGCTGAACTGGCGGCGGTCGACGGGCGCTGAAAACCAGTAGCTCTAGCCGGTGAGTGTACCGGCCCCCGCCCTGGGTCACCGAGGAGCTTCGGCGCGTCATATCCGAAAGGTGCGCGACGTCGAGCCGCATAGAGTAAGCGGCGAGCACTCGTATCAGCAGAAGCCGCCCTCTACGCCGTTGGCGCGGGCGGACGTGGGGGCGTGGTGCAGTTGGTTAGCACGCGCACGGCCGTCTGTTTGGATGAGCCCCTGAATCAATTCCGTGTCGAAAAAGGCTAGGCCCCTGAAAAGGTCGGCGAGTAACACGGTGGAAACAAGGATAGCTCCGAACAGGATTCGCGTACGGGGGTTCAAGGCCCTCCGCCTCCATAGGCCAGTCCAGAGGCCGAGCCCGGCCTTTTCGTTTCCGCCTCCTTCACGGAGGGGCCGGGCTTCTTTTCAGGAGGTAAACCATGGACGAGATACCCAACGCCGCCGATCAGATCACCGAAGCCGTCGAGAAGATCCTCGCCATGCCGTCCGGCAACAAGCGCGAGCAGAACCTCAATGGGATCATCGACCTGTTGGACAAAGAGCTTATTCGGACAAACCAGGCGTACGTCAACTCCGTCCGCGCTCACGTACTCGCCATCGAGGAAAACCGCGAGCTCCGCGCCGAGGTGCAGCGACTCCAGTCCGCGGCTGCGGCGGGGATACCGGCATGACCTTCGCCACCTTCCGCGACGACTGCCCCCACCGACGCGCACCCGCGATTCCCCCTCGCAGCGCCCTTGAGCCCGCGAAGCCCGACGCCTGCGACCACCCCGGGAAAGCGCCGGGAGCTCCGGGGTACTGCAACTCCACGACGTGCCCGCTGGCGGTGGGATGGAGGCGAAGATGATCGACATCATCATCGCGTCCGCCATAATCCTCCTGGCCCTCGCCATCGACTACGCGGCCGAGGTCGTGCACTGGGTGAGGCGGATATGACCTACCAGCTTCGTGAAGTACCCATCGCCGACTTGCTCAAGCTACGTCTACGCCTGGATGCCGAGGTGTGGCGTCGCTACTGGTGGGTGGTGGTGGTCGTTCTGGCTGTAGCGATTGTTGTAGATATTTTCAGAAGGAAGAAGCGATGACCCGCCTCCTCTTCCCCGTCGCCCTCGCGCTTCTCTGCGCCTCCGCCTACGCCGCTCCGATCGACCGCGCCACGCTCATCAACGTCCTGGACATCGGGTATCGGTACGGCGTCCCTGAGTCCGTAACCTACCGCCTACAGATCGAGGAGTCCGGAGATCCACGGACCGGCGGCTGGGGTGACCCGGAGGCGAGGAGCCGCTACAAATCGAAAGGCTACCACTCTCGCGGCCTATTCCAGCTTTACGAGGAGCCGGTACACCTCAAGTACCTACTCGACAATTACTACCCCAGCGACCCCGATCGATTCCGTATCACCGACCCCATCCACAACGCCTTCGTGGCGCTTCCGTACCTCGCCGCCCTCCATGACCGCTTCGGTAACTGGTACGAGGCCCTCGTCTACTACAACTGCGGGAAGCTGCTCAAGGACGCTCCTGCCGAGTCGAAAGCCTACGCGCGACGGATCGTCAACGCGAGGGCTCCATGAACTCCTGGCCCACCTCCGACTACGCCCCCCATCACGCCTCCGTCAACCCTGCAACCTGGCCGCCCATCACCGGCGATCCCTGGCGCTGTGAGTCCTGCCCGCAGTTCACCCGCTGGCCGGGCCCGCCGTGGGGCAACTCCGGCACCTGTGCCGAGCTCAAGCGGCGGAAGCTCGATAGCCACGTCACCATCCCCGGCTCCTGCGTCGCGGAGCGCCGCCTCGCGCTGGAGGCCGAACACACGCGCCGCATGGCGATTCCTTTGCGCGGGATTGAGGTGTAGCCATGCCCCGCTTTGAAGTTGAGGTCGTCAAGCGCGTCTACGTCACATGCTCCGATTCCGAGGGAGCCGAGCGCATCGCCTCCTATTTCAATGAACGCCCGAACGCGGAGGGCTATTCGAGGGCGTTCAAGGAATTCCGCTACCAGGATTTCCCACCGGTGTCGGCCCGCGTCGTCCGCGAGGTGACGCTGGAGAACATGGCTACGTACCACGAGGAGCACTGAGATGGAGAGCAGAGAGCAAGGACCCGCCATTCGCACAGCCTCGCCGCGCGCCTTCGACAATATCGGCCCGCGTTGGCTTCTCCTCACCGCAGCTGGGCCTTCGATCAAGGCGAAAGGGACAAAGAAGCCAGTGGCGTTTCCGGAGCCGCCAGCCCCGGCGAAGCCGCATAAGCACGCATGGATCGTGCGATGGACGAAAGGCGACACCGTCATCGAAGCCGACAGTAACGTCGACCTTGAGAGAAAACTTGGATCATGGAACGGCTACGTTGCGTATGGTCTCAGGACTGGGCGAAAGATCTACGGAGGGAAAGTCGAGAGGATCCCTGTCCCGAAGGTTCGGCCATGATCCGCCCCGGCATCGTCC
>JAEWSV010000119.1 GCA_023398155.1 Spirochaetota bacterium | reverse complement strand
CAGTCGATCCAAATCCTATTTCCAGAAGGCAACCTGATCCCGTCTATTCTTCCGACGGTTCCCTTCTGGCGTTCCTTTCTTTGACCGGTGAAGACCGAGCTTGGGACGTGTATATCCGTATTCTTGAATCCTCATCCGGGAGGATGAAGCAGCAAATCCGGTATACCTCCAATCACCGTTTTGAGGAAGCCAAATACTGCGATTTTTCTCCGGACGGCAAGCTTATCCTCAATTGCGCCTCCTTCGGTAAGGAAGAAAGGATGGGAGCGGAATTACGCGTCTGGGATATCTCTACGGCAAAAATGGTAGGCCGGTATGCTATTGGCGATGCGGTTTATGGGTCGTCATCAGCCTTTTCTCCTGATTCCTCGTATATCGCGATATGTGATGACCGCGCTATAAGGCAAGGAATCAACTTTTCGCTGTACCCCATCAGCGGCGGCGACAAAAAGGACTTCATCGGCCAAACTAAAGGATACGTTGGGTTGGATCCGGAAGGGAGGGCTTCGTTTTTCTCGTGGGAAAACAATAAGAAGCGTTTCTGGAATCCGAAAAAATTCGGCATAACCTATGAGACTCACCCTGTAGTGGACGGCGCCAGGTATCTCACCCGAAGGCCGGTGACGGGTACGTACGTCCAGATTCTGAAGATGGGAACGAAGGAATACGATTCGGCGGGGCATTTGTTGACTGAGAGGGCTTTTGGTCTAGAAGATGATTCGGCGGGCTATCCCTCCGGATCGTTTACTCCAAACGGCGAGTACCTGGTTTTGACGATCGATCCGAAGCTCATCATTCAGGATATGAGGACCGGGAAGAGCACGGTAACTACATTCGGCGCTAACTCATCTGGGAAGCTCGCTCTTTCACCCGACAGTACCCGCGCTGCAATTCTTACGGACGATAGGAACCTCTATATGTGGGAGCTTCGGAATGGGAATCTACTCTGGTCCATACCGCGCAAAAAGAATTCAAATAACCACGGCTGGGCGCTAACGTTCTCCGCCGATGGGACCTTGATCGCCGTCGGCGACAACGAGCCTGTAGTCGCCTACAATGCCAATAGTGGTCGGATCGCGAGGACCTTTGTCGATCCCTCCAAGTCCGGCTTCTTCAGCTCGGTTAATATACTGGCGTTCTCGCCTGATGGGACGCGACTATATACCTGTGGCCCCAAGGATCAATTCATCAGCGTTTGGGATGTCGGCTCGGGTAAACTGTTGCGGACTATCTTTGGTGACGGAGGGGTAGTGAGCGAGCTCTCCGTAAATGACGATGGGACCTTGCTCGTCGCATCCACTAATTTAGGGACAGTACTCTATTACGATATCGCAACGGAAAAGAGGCTCCAGACGCTCGTGGTCGGCGCCGGCGTCAACGAAGGGAAATGGATAGCGTACACTCCTGAAGGTTATTGGGACGGTTCTCCGGACTGCGGTGACCTCCTAGCCATGGTTCGCGGTACGGAAGTGTGGAATATCGACCAATTCGCCGTCCGCAACAATCGTCCGGACCTAATCGCGGAGCGCCTCGGCGCAGACCCCGCGACGGTCGCCGATTTCAGGAAAGCGTGGCAAAAGAGAGTGGCTCGGTTAGGCCTTAAAGAAGAGGATATCAGCGAAGATTACCGTGTGCCGTCATCGACGATAGAAGCCGTGAAGCAGGAAGGGAAGTTCATCGAGCTTTCTTTACTTTTCCGAGCGAACGGTAAACCGCTGTCGCGCTACCAGGTTTACGCGAATGACGTCCCCCTCTTCGGTACGCGCGGTAAAGGCCTATCCGGAAATTCGGCCGCCGTTACGGAACGGATCGAACTCATAAAGGGCAGCAATAAGATCGAAGTCTCCTGCATGGATTCGGGCGGCGCCGAAAGCTTCCGCGTCACCCATAAGGCGGCGTGGTCCGGCGAGGTGAAGCCGGATCTCTATTTCCTCGGTTTCGGCATATCCGAATACCGATCGCTCAATCCGCCGGAAGTCACCAGGAGCGTCATGGAAGGGCGGTTCCTATGGGAATCCGGAAAAGAAAAGCGCGACCTGATCGCGAGATATTACCGGCTTGATCCTGATGAATGTTACCGGCTCAGGGCCGATATCACCGATGAAGAGCAACGGCAATTATACGGCGCGATGAAATTCCTCGACCTCCGTTTCGCGGCGAAAGACGCGAAAGACCTTGAAGCAATGTTTAGACGAATGGAGGGTAAGGCCTTTAGGAAGGTCTATACCAATGTCTATACCGACGGTTCCGCCACGAAAGCGGCGATAGCGGGTGCGAAGGCATTCTTGAAGAACGCCAGGCCGGACGATACTTTCGTGCTCTTCATCTCAGGCCACGGGAAGCAGGTCGGCGGGGGGTTGGAAACCGTCGGCGGCAGCAAAGGAATATCCGTCATGGGTGGTCCGGAAATGCGCTCAGGGCCCAGTTACTACTATATTGCTGCCGACGCTAAACTGACCGACATACCCGGAACCGCGGCTGATTTTGAAACGATTGAAGAGCTCCTCCATGGGGTAGCGCCGCGGAATAAGCTGTTCCTCATGGATACCTGCGAATCTGGGGAGGCCGAAGATACGGGACGGATCAGCGCTGCGGCCGGGACCAAAGGCCTTACCGCCCGGGCCATACCGTCGAACGAGATGAGAGGCGTGGCGGTCGTCCCCGATGCCGCGGGCCAGCTAGCCGCCCGTAAGGATCGCTACATTTTCAACGATCTCGTCCGCCGCTCGGGCGCGATCGTGTTCTCCTCAAGCCGTGGAACCGAGGCTTCCTTGGAATCCGATGAATGGAAACAAGGCGCGTTCACCTATACGATCCTGAAGGCGATCCAAGAGAAAAAGGCCGACGCGAACAAAGACGGAACCGTGAGCGTCGACGAATTGCGGAAGTATGTTTCAGATACTGTCCCGAAGCTTGTGGAAGAGTTGCAGGTGAAGCATGGGGTTTCACCGACCCGCAGGGTGCAACAACACCCGACCGTGGACAGGGACAATATCTATGTCAAATTCGGCTTCCCGTCGATCATAACCCGGTAAAGTTTGGATATACTTGCCGAATATTCATGCTCGTGAGGACAAAAGAAATGCAGCATTTATCGATTTCACCGTACGGCCGGCCTCAGTTTTTTCCGGCCCTTGTCCTGCTCCTGTCCTTATACGGCCTCGCCCTGCCCGCGAAGGTCCACGCCTTCAAGCCGGGCGCCCATTGGGCGCTCGCTTCCAAGGTAGCCGAGAGCCTGCCGGCGGGGAACCGGATCGCGACGGCCATGCGGAACCAAAGCGAGTGCCTCGCCTGGGGAAGCATCGGTCCCGACCTCGCGGCCTACCTTCCGACCTACCTCATCGAGCGCGTCGGCTGGTTCGACGTCTACCACTGCCATTCGGTGGGCGCGTACTGCCGGCAGCTGATGCAGGACGCGCTGGCTACGGACGACGACCGGCTCATCGCTTTCGCCGCCGGTTGGATAACCCATATCGCCGGCGACATGGCGGTCCACGGCCTCCTCGTGAACCCCGAAGCCGGCGTCTACCTCGATCCGGCGAGCGACCGGAAATTGCACAGCGAACTCGAAAGCTGGGCCGATACGGTGATCTGGAACGATTTCGCCCGGCTCGCCGCCCAGGATTACGC
>JAEWSV010000109.1 GCA_023398155.1 Spirochaetota bacterium | reverse complement strand
GAGCAGGTGCGGGTGCCGAAGGCGGAGCTCGCGGATCGGCTGAGGGCAGAGATAAAGAACTACAAGCGAACGAAGTAACAAGCCCGAAGCCGCGCGCCAGGGATGGCGCGTCAGATAACGGCAACGGAGAATCGCCTTGTGCGATTCTCCGCCGGCACGGATGCCGCAGGATTCGATAGGAAATAAAGGAATATAAGAGGACAAAGTAAGGGTGCGCGTCGGACGCGCAGCGTCCGACCGCGTGCTCCGCTTGTAGTTCCGCCCCGCGAGGACGCGCCCCAATAGGGGCGTATCCGGAGCGCGGTCTCGGAAGAGCCCGCGCTTTTGTTTTTTGAGGCGGGGCGGGAGCGCGCATGGATGCGCGCCCGAACTCAAGCCGTAGTTCGCTTTGGCGAACTACGACGGCACGGATGCCGACCGCTCGCGCGGGGTCGAATAAGCTCCTATTCGGCGAGCGTTATCGAGAGCTCATTTTCCAACAACGATTTGATCGCAGCAATGATCTCTTCCGCGTCCATTGTTCCTTGGTCCGCGTCTTCTAAGCTCGCGCGATCGAATACATCGTAATCCGCGGTTTGCCGTTTGTCGTAGAGCCTTCCGAGGGCCTTCCCGAGTTCTTTGGGGAGCTTACCGGTTGCGATGAAGTCCCTGTAGAAGGCACCTATCAGCTGTCCGTGGCGCGAATAGGCTTGGTCGTAAAGGAAAAGCAGCATACTCACCGCATGGAAACCAGCGTAGTAGGCTCGGGATAGAGAATCGTTGTAGTAACCGGCAACGCTGAGATTTTACGCCGCTTCCAGCTTCTCTCTGGCGGTGGCGAACATCCGCCGGGCGTTGCGGACTTTTACTTCGTCCATCACGCTACGAGTTTTCCTTCGCGTTGGATGTTCCAGCCGAGGGGGGTATCCTTTCGTTCCTCCCATTGTCGGGCCGTATAGACGATGCTGGATACAAGGGCGTTATACTTCTCCATGCAGATCCACTCGGCGTCCTGGATCTTCCTCTTGAGCTCAGGAACCTCGTCTTCGACTACCACGAGCACGTCGTAGTCCGAACCGTCCTGGGCGTCCCCGCGCGCGCGGGAGCCGAAAAGCCAGACCTCCCTGATCGCCGAACCGAGGCTCGCGCGGAGCTCGGAGAGGAAGGTGGAAACGACGGGATCGATTAGCGGCGCATCCATACCGATATTCTACGGGCTTTTGAGAAAGAGGGTAAATGGGCTACGGTTTAGAAGGTATTGAAATACATTCGTTCGCGAAGAAGGGGCTGAACTCAAGTTAGTATGGGAATTCCTGCAGATGACCAAGATTGGGATTCAGTATACAGAACCTCAAACGCCGGTTTATATCTAAATAACCCAATTATAGGAGTTCCTGATAAGATTGATAATTCGCGTATAATCAAAACATTGACCCGGTAACGACCCCCTTTGCCCCCGGCGCAGGCATGCCGCCACCGGAGCTGGCCGGCCGCGATGATATACTTGAGTTAGCCCGGATCGCGATAGAACGGACCCGTCGGACGCTCCCCACCAAGAGCTTCCTAGAGCTTCCTCCTGGTGGGGCTGCGCGGCGTGGGCAAGACGGTACTCCTGGATCGTATCAAGTCCGATGCCGAGGGGGGCGGTATCCATACGGTACGGATAGAGGCTCCCGAAGGGCGCTCCCTTCCCGCGTTGCTCGCGCCCCAATTAAGGCAAGCGTTGCTGCGCCTTTCCCTGAACGAACGGGCAAAGGAGAAGGCCCAACGCGCCTTGCGGGCATTGTCCGGCTTCGCAAAAGCGTTGAAGGTCAAATACGATGATATCGAGGTGGGTTTTGACCTTCCTCCCGAACCGGGTATAGCAGATAGCGGTGATCTTGAGCACGATTTGCAGGATCTCCTTGGAACCGTGGGAGAGGCCGCGAAGAACGCGGACTCAGCGCTGGCCCTATTCGTCGATGAACTTCAATACGTGGAAGAGGAACAGTTGGCCTCGCTCATCACTGCTCTCCATCGCGTTGCGCAGCGTCAGCTTCCGGTGCTTTTGGTGGGGGCCGGATTGCCGCAGCTCCGCGCCAGGATGGGACGGGCCAAGTCCTACGCTGAAATTTTGTTCGATTTCCCGGAAATCGGTCCGTTGCCTCAGGACGCGTTGCGCGCGGCCATCGAGCGGCCCCTGCATGAGAACGGTGTCGAAATTCAATCTTCCGCGCTCGATGAAATCACGCGTACTATCCACGGGTACCCGTATTTCATGCAGGAGTGGGGGAAACATGCCTGGGATGTCGCCGTCGCGTCCCCGATCTCCTTGGACGATGTTCGACGAGCCACCATCTTGGCGATCGCCGCGATGGATGAAAGCTTTTTCCGCGTTCGTTTCGATCGGCTGACGCCATTGGAGAAGAAGTATTTACGGGCTATGGCTGAATTGGGACCTGGTCCGCACCGGTCGGGTGATATATCGGATGTGCTAGGCCGCGGCGTAACCGCCCTGGCCATGACCAGGAACAAGTTGATAGCGAAGGGTATGGTGTGGAGCCCGAGCCACGGGGATACCGCGTTCACGGTTCCTCTTTTCGATGAGTTCATGAAGCGGATCATGGCAGGGGATGATTGGAGGAGCGAATAAGGGTTCCGCTTAGCGCCCTCGTCCGCTCATGACCGCTTTCGACGCTTAAGCAACGATCGGAGCTCTGCTTTGATTCTATGCCAAAACTTTCGAGCTCTAAACCGACAGAAAAATCAAGGCGCAATACTCTCCGGCATTCCGATCATCTCAGACCTTTGGGGCGATCGGCACGGGTAGCGCTACGGACGTGAGAGCCGCGGCCGACCGGGTTTCCGCTTGGACCAGGTCCCGGTCAGTCGTCCTTGACGAATCTCGCGTTGAATCTCCAACCATCGGGAGCCGTACTGTCGAAGAAGACGATCCGGTGCGTTTGGCTCGTGACGGCCTCTTGAATGCTTACCGATAAGCCGGTGGTCGTCCAGAATTCGCAGATGTCTCCATCCAGGGGCTCCGTATCATCGAAGCCGGTGCCGGCGGGATAGGCGTTGAATCCCGAGGAGTTACTGCCCGGATAGTTAATCCAATGCGTCGTCGAGAGCAGTTTGCCGATGGCCGCTTGGTGGTGCGCTTCCCCTGCGGTAAAGATGACCCCTTGGCTTTCCGCAAGGGCGACATAGTCCTCCCTCGTGGGAATTCTCCACCCGGATGGGAGTTCGATGCCCCGAATCTCGGCTAGGGTATAGTAGCGTCCGTATTCGGGCTTCTGCCCTCCGCTTCGATACGGGATACCGCCCGGCCCGTCATGGTTCGCCGTCGTCCAGGTCATGCCTGCTATGGTCACGGTCGGATAGTCCTTTCCCGCGATCCTCACGAGATCCGCGGAGCCTTCATCCGTCGGAATGCCGCAAGCCGCTAAGAAAGCGATATGCGCGCATATAAGGGGGAGGAGTATCCACGAGAATCGGCTCATTCGCCCTACTTCGCCGCCGCGGAATCCGTTTCTTTTCCGGTCTTCGCCGAAAGCCGTATCGACTCTGCAGCCTAGCGGCTCGTTAATAATGATAATTTCGTATATTTGAAAATGCCTATAGCTGTGCTGGCAGTCAATTGGAAACTGCTGGGACGGATCTATGGCGCGCGGGGTCAACTACCGAAGCGAAGCGCCATCGCGAACGGGAGGACGCTACCGGTATCCGGGGCCGCCGTACGGTTCCCGTGGCGGTGATCATTTCTTCCTCCGGCCTTTGAATTGCGAGGGCGTCATGCCGGTTACGGCCTTGAAGGACGTGTTGAACACCGACAAGGAATTGAACCCGCAATCTTCCGCCACCGTGATGATCTTGCGTTCGGGATCCTCTTCCAGCATGCGTTTCGCCGCCGCGATCCGCTGTTCCTTAAGGAACTGGGGGAAACTCATGCCGAGGCGCGTGTTCAGTATTTCTGATAGTTGGTGGGGCGCTATGCCGACCTTCCGGGCCATCTTCTTGAGGGTGAGATCGCCGTCCCGGTACAAGTGCTCCGTGGTCATCAGGCTGTCGAGGTTTTTCGCGAAGGCGTCTCCGTCCAGGTTCGCCGCCCTCGGATTCAGGTAACCCTCCCGGTACGCCTCGAGCTTGATGATGTTCAGGAGGAAGGGAAAGCGGTAACTGACTAGGAAGATGGCCACGACGAAGAGGGTCATGCGCGTTTCGTAGAAAAGCTTGAAGGCGTCTCGGGCGAAGTAATAACCCACGCACGTAACGGTGCTGTAGGCCATCATGCCCACGATCATGAGGATGGTCAGGAGGTTCGACCGTTTCGCCAAGTCCGCCCGGAGGATGGCGGGCAGATAGGCGCGGGTTATCCAGACGCCGTAGAAAGCGGTCTGGATCCAGGTGCCGATCGCGTTGATCCTGTACGCGGGATTGGTGTCGAATAGGTAGCCCCGATAGTCCTCGGGCCGGACGGCGGGATTCGCGGGGGATGAACTGAATAAGATAAGCAGGATCGCGCCGAAAGCCGCGGGGATGAAATGCGCCAGCATGACGGGCTTGAAGCGGAAGTCCGGGGTACCCAGGGACATGAGCCAAAGAAAAATCAGGGGCAGCAACGAATATACGAGCGTCGAGGATACGAGGTTCGCGATCGGGAACAGCTCGTGCCAGTTAGGCAGTTCTCTGAAAATGAAGAATTGGCTTGAGACCTGGAACAAGGCCGTATCGAAGAACGCCAGTACGATGAGGTAGTTCCGCCGGTTCTTCTTCACGAGGAGTATCTGGGACAGCCCGAGGAAGAACGAGGTGAGGGCTCCGAACAGGATGATGAATCGGTGGAGCTCGGCGTACGGCACGCCGCGGATTATACCATGGGGCTCTCGAATACCAAGCCGGCGAGAGTAAAACGGAAAAATATGAAGAAGTTATAACTTCGAAAGCCCGCGCCTCCTTGGGCCTCTACACTTTCGCTGTTCCACGGATCCGAGCGGTAGCCGGAGAACAGAAAACAAGGAGATGCGGGATGATCAAGAAAACGAGCGCCCTTCGTTCTTTAGTTACTCGAAGGCGGAAAATGGTTGGAAAAATCTTCGTATACTTCGCTATCGCGATTGTTTCGCTGGCAATGTTGGGCTGCTCCAATCCGCTGTCGGATGACGACGACAAGAGTTCGAACGCGGATTTGAGCGCATTGAGTATCGACAGCGGCGCTTTGAGCCCGGCCTTCTCCGCGGCGACCACCGAATACGCCGCGCTGGTTCCGCATTCCGTAACGAGCGCGAAAGTGACGGGCACCAAGGCCGATGCGGCGGCGAGCGTTTCGGGCCCGGCGACCTTGAGCGACCTGGTCGTTAACGTCGCGCAAACGGCGACCGTCACCGTGACCGCGGAAGACGGCACGAAGAAGACCTATTCCGTGGCGGTGACGAGAGCTGACTCGAACGCCATATTCAATATGAAGCCCGGGGACGATCAGGTCGTCTTCGTCGCCACCCCGACCTTGACCTGGGACGCGGTCACCACGGCCGTCTCCTATGAAGTGCAAATCGCCGATACCGAGACCGAGGTTGAAGCGGCGACCGTAGTAACCACGACGACGAACAGCTACCCGCTTCCCTCGTCGCTCACCGTCGGTACCCCAATGTACTGGCGCGTACGGGCCAACTCCTCCATCGAAACGGGTCCTTGGAGTTCCGTCTGCTCATTTTCCCGGAGCTTCGGCAGCATATCGGGCCTTCTTCCCGGAAACGGATCGGGCACGACCGATTCGACACCTGCCCTTTTTTGGGGCGAGGTCGCCGGCGTGGCCGGTTATCAGGTAGAGATCGCCGCGTCGGAAGCCGACTTGGGCACGGCGGCGGCTACTATCTATCCCGCGACTACGGCCACCTTTACGCCTTCCACGGCCATGACCAATAAGGCGAACTTCTATTGGCGCGCTCGGGCCGTCGACGGTTTGAA
>JAEWSV010000080.1 GCA_023398155.1 Spirochaetota bacterium | reverse complement strand
GCTGTACGGTGGACGAAGTCATCGTGGAAGGCGGCTCAGCGGTGGGCCTGCGGGGAGAATGGGGCGAGGAGCGCGGCGACTGGGTCATCGCCGCCGGCGACGCCCACGACCTCATGACGCGCATCCTCGGCGGCCGTTACGTCCAAAACGACCTGGAAACGGCCTTCGGCGCGTATAAGCGCTTCCCATCCCTCCTCTTCGTATCGCTCGGCCTCGGCGCCGACTATTCGTCGCTGCCGCACTCGCTCTCGTTCCCCCTCGAGGAACCGCTCGTGCTCGAAGGCGGGGCCCTCGTCCGCGACCGGCTCTACGTCCGCTTCCAGAGCTTCGACCCGACCTCCGCGCCTACCGGTAAGACCGCCGCGACGGTCATGATCGAGACGGCCAACGACGAATACTGGACGAAGCTCCGCGAATCGGACGGGGCCGCCTATGCCGAAGAAAAGCGGAAGGTGGGCAAGGAAGTCATCCGGGCCTTGAACCGCGCGGTCCCGGGCTTGTCGGCCGCGGTGGAGACCGTGGACGTGGCCACGCCTTGCACCTTCATGCGGTATACCGGCAACTGGCACGGCTCGTTCGAGGGGTGGCTGCCGACGCTGGACACGATGGGGAAATCGCTCGGCCGGACCATTCCCGGCATCGCGAACCTCCGCCTCGTCGGCCAATGGGTAAATCCCGGCGGCGGGCTCCCGCCCTGCGCCATCGACGGCCGCAACCTCGGCCGGGAACTCTGCAAGCTCGAGGGAATGAAGTTCGATCCGCGCGGCTAGGCTGAGCGGCGACTCGGCGCCGATACGGGCGGCTCAGCGAGCGGACGTCCCGGCGGACAGAAGGCTCAGCGGACGATCATCTCAGCGGAGGCCGAAGAGTCCTCCGCGGCCGTACTTGTGCCACTTGCCCGCGTCCTTCTTGTTGTCTTCGTCCAGGATCTTGAAGACGAAGGCCGCGAAGGCCGCGTCCTCCCCGGCCTCGGCCGTTGAGAAGGCGAGGACGCGGTAGGGCTCGGCGAAGGAGGCGGCCAAGAGCCCCTGGGCGAACGAACGGAAGGATGCCGCGATGGAGGCGCCCACGAGGTCGACGCCTTCCTCTTTGCGGTTGCCGGTCTCCGCCTCCGAAAGGACCAGGGCGAGCTTTCCCGCCTTCCTCGCGCGGAAGGAGAGGGCTAGCTCGCGGACCAAGAAGAACCAACCCTTTACGAGGTCGTCTACGACGGCGTCGATTTCGGCCGGGGCCAGTTCGTCGGCGCGGCGACGTAGGACGGGCGGCGAGCAGACGAGGATCGCTTCGTCGATCTTCCCGAGCCGGTTTTCCGCCGCCACTACGAGGGCGCGGGACGAGATCGGTCCCGCGGGATTCCAGGCCAGTTCGCCGCGGGCCGGATCCGGCTTTCCGTCCGCCGCCTCCGCCACGCTCTCGGCCGTGGCCTCACGGCCGGCCCGTTGGGACGCGGCCTCATAGGCGGCCGCTCCGCCGAACCGGTTGGGGATGAAGGCCGTGGCCGCGAACTGGACCCGCTTCCTCGCTTCCGCCGCGATCGCCGCGGCCGCGGGGGACTCGTTCCCCGCGATCAGTATGCCTCTGGTCATAGGGAACAGTGTATACGTCCTCCACCGCTTCCGCAAAGGGTGGAGAGGTGATAGGCTTTTTCCGCAATGCGTATCGCCATAGCACAGATCGATTCCGTCGTCGGAGACTTCGTCGGCAACGCCGACAAGATCGTAGCGTACGCCGAGCGCGCGGCTGCGTCGCTTTCGGCCGATTTCATCGCGTTCCCCGAGCTCGCGCTCTGCGGATACCCGCCGATGGACCTCCTGGACCAGGATTCCTTCGCGGAGGGAAGCATCCGCGCGCTCCGGTCCCTCCAGAAGCGGCTTCCTCCGGAGGTCGCCGTGGGCCTCGGTTACGTCGGCCGGAACGCGCTCGCGAGCGGGAAACCGCTCGTCAACGCCTACGGCATTATCTTGGACGGCCGGATCGCCTTCGAACAGGAAAAAACCCTGTTGCCGACCTACGACGTCTTCGACGAGGCGCGCTACTTCGAGCCCGCCGCGGAACGCAAGACATTCCGTTGGAAAGGCGAGAGCATCGGCGTCGCCGTCTGCGAGGACCTCTGGTGGGAGACCGAACCGACCCCGGGCGCACGCTACGCCGTGGATCCCGTACGGGAACTCTTGGACCGCGGGGCTACCCTCATGATCGTGCCCTCGGCGTCCCCCTACCATGCGCACAAGCTCGCCGTCCGTAGGAAACTCGCCGAACGGGTGGCGCTGCGGGGCGGCCTACCGGTGGTTTACGTCAACGCCGTCGGCGCCAACGATTCCCTCGTATTCGACGGCCGGTCCTTCGTCGTCTCCCCCGCGGCCTCCGGCCAAGCCGCGGCCTCCGGCCAAGCCGCGGCCTCCGGCCAAGCCGCGGCCTCGGGAAAGGTCGCGGTGCGGTGCGGCGCGGCCGCCTTCGCCGAGGACCTCGTCGTCTGGGATTCGGCGGCCCCTGAGGTCGCGCCCGCCAGGCTCGCCGTTCCCGGCGCGGAAGGCGTCGGCGCGGGAGACCGGCCGGCGGAGGTGAACGCGGGCGCCGCGCGGTCCGACGCCGCGGACGAGCTGGATACGATAGAAGAAGCCCTCGTGGCGGGCATCCGCGGCTACATGCGCAAGTGCGGCTTCAAGCGGGCGCACCTCGGCCTCTCGGGGGGCATCGATTCGGCCCTCGTCGCCTACCTCGCCGCCAAGGCGATCGGAAGCGAAAACCTCGTCTGCTTCGGCCTCCCCTCGCGCTTCTCGTCCCCGGGTTCCAAGGACGACGCGCGGGAACTGGCCGCGACCCTCGGCGCGCGCTTCGAGATCCTCCCCATAGAAGACGCCTTCAAAACCTACCTCGCCACCCTCGAATCCGTTTTCGAGGGTCGGCCCTTCGACCTGGCGGAGGAGAACCTCCAGGCCCGCATCCGCGGTACCCTGCTCATGGCGTACTCAAATAAATTCGATTCGATGCTCCTCACCACGGGCAACAAGAGCGAGCTCGCCATGGGCTACTGCACGCTGTACGGCGACATGTGCGGCGCCCTCGCCCCCATCGGCGACCTCTTCAAGACCGAAGTCTTCGCCCTCTGCCGCCGCATCAACGCGCGGAGCGCGGCGGCCGGCGGCGGGAACGTCATCCCCGAGGCCACGCTCACCAAGCCGCCCTCGGCGGAGCTGCGGCCGAACCAGACCGACCAGGATAGCCTGCCCCCCTACGAGGATCTGGACGCCGTGCTGGAACTCTACCTCATCGAAAACCTTTCCCGTTCCGAAATCGTGGAGCGCGGCTGGGACGCGGCTTTGGCTACGCGCGTCATCCGCGCGGTGGCCCGCGCCGAATACAAGCGGCGCCAGGCGCCGCCCGTCATAAAGGTATCCAAGAGGGCCTTCGGCATGGGTCGGCGCATGCCGATCGCGCGCGCCGTGCACGAGGAGTGACGGCCGGACTTCAGCCGGAGAGCCCGCGCAAGGCTACTCGCCAGCGAGCTTGCGGCTGAGCTCCTCGATGCCGTAGGGTTTCGGTATGACTCCGTCGAAACCGTAGGCGGCGTAATCGGAGAGCACCGGAGCCTCGGCGTAACCGGAGGAGACGAAAATCGGCACGGCGGCATCCAGCTCCCTGATCCGGCGCGCGGCTTCTACTCCGCCCATGCCCGCCGGCACCGTGAGATCGAGGATCACCGCGCTGAAGGGGTGTCCTTCGGCGCGGGCGGCGGCGAAGGTTTCCACTGCCGAGTCCCCGCTGGCGCACATCGTCGGTTCGTAGCCGAGCTTTACGAGCAACCGCTCGGATGTACTCCGGATCGCCAGGTCGTCGTCCATGAGGAGGATCGATCCCTTACCTAAGACCGGCGTCGGCCTCCCGCTTTCCTCGGTCGCTCCGCCGCCGGGGCGGTCGCCGACGCCATCCGCTACGGGTAGGTACACGGTGAATCGCGCGCCCCTCCCCGGTTCTGAGGCGGCCGTCACGGCGCCGCGGTGCCGCTTGAGGATGGAGTAGCAGATCGCGAGGCCGAGCCCCGACCCCTTCCGCTTAGTCGTGACGTACGGGTCGAAGATGCGTTCCAAGAGCTCGCTCGGGATACCCGGGCCTTCGTCGCGGAAATCGACCGCGACGTACCGCCCCGGCGCCAATTCCAGGGAAGGATCCCCGTCCGGAGAATCCGCGTCGTCCTCCACCTCGAGGAGCCGCGTGCGTAAGAACAGCGTACCGCCGTCGCTCATCGCCTGGACCGCGTTTAGGGCTATGTTGTTGAAAGCCTGCATGATCTGCCCCGGATCGACGAAGGCGAGGGGGAGATTGCTTTCGTTGGAGAAGACCGTCGCGACCGAGGACCCCGCGGTCGCCATCCGAACGGCCTCCCTGAGGAGCAGGAGGACGTCCGTGGGTTCGGGCGAAGGATCGCCGCCTTTGGAGAACGTAAGGAGCTGGCCCGCGAGCTCGCGGGCGCGCCGACACGCGGCCTCCGATCGGTCGATCGCCTCCAGGACTTCGCTCCGGTCGTCGATGCCGAGCCGGGCGAGGCCGAGGTTGCCCATGACGGCGGTCAAGATATTATTGAAATCGTGGGCCAGGCCGCCGGCGAGCATGCCGATGGAATCCAGCTTCTGGGTCCGCGCGACCGCGTCCCGCAGCCGATCCAGCTCGGTCACGTCGACCAGGCTGAACACGACCGCGTGTTTACCGCCGAACTCCAAGGGAGAAGCGGCCACGAGGCACCGGACACGCTCCCCGTCGACCCGTTCCACGGTAAACTCCCGAACTCCCGTCGCCTCGCCGCGGTCCAGTCGTTCCAGCATCGGATTCAGGTCCTCGGGAGCCACGGAGAAGCCGAGATCGTCCGTACACTTGCCGACGATGCCCACCGTCGCCTTACCGAAAACACGGGCGGCGGCCTCGTTCGCATCCAATACGATACGGGTTTCGCCGTCCACGATGAGCATACCGGCGGGGCTAGCGCGGAACGCGCGCGAGAACCGCTCCTCCATGGAACGAAGCGCCTTCGTCGCGGCGATCCGGCGCCCCAGCTCTACGGCCAAGCTTTTCTCGGCCGTGAGGTCGTGCGCGGAGACGATGTAGCCGATGGGCCCCCCGTCCGGACCGTTCACCGCGCGGATCCTCACCGAGGCCGGAGCGATCCGGCCCGGCGCGAAGGCGAAGTCGGACTCGAAGGACTCGGCTTTCGCCGCGGCGCGCTCGGCGAGCCATGACGCTCCGGTCGAGGCGGGAATGAGGGTGGCGACGTCGGCGCCGCGCATCTTGTCTTCGCCCCCGTTGCCGCGGGCGGAATTCGATAGGTTGGAGTCGATCACCGTACCGTCCACGCTCACCAGGGCCACCGCGTCCCGGACGCTGGCCAGGATCCGGTCGGCCGCCGCGCCGGCGCTCAGTTCCAATAAGTCGTAACGGAAGAGCGCGACCGCGAGTCCCGCTATGAGGATGGAGAGGAAGAGCGGCATCATCGGCGGTAGGGTTTCCACGCCGAAGTAACGGATGAGGAATCCGGTCACGAAGGTCCCGAAGAACGCGGGGATGATGGAGACTAGGACGATGAGCGCGCGGAGCTTGATGCGTCGCTCAGCGGCCGTACGGGCTGCCCGGACGAGCACGCCCATGGCCGCGAGCGCGCAAGCGCTGTAGTTGAAGACGTTGAACCAGTGCCAATACCGGTCCTCCGCATAGACGGTGTGCCAGCCGAGGGGCACGCGGACAACGGAAGCCAGCACCGCGTTTGGGTTCAGGACGTGCGCGGCGAGGACCAGGCATCCGGGGAGAAAGATCAGCGCGACGAAACGAACGGATAGACGGATGCCGGATAAGAGCAGGGAGAACAAGAGGAAAAGCGGCGGCGATAGATACCAGGCGAAGGC